>DATNEM010000182.1:0-34568 GCA_035552995.1 Acidobacteriaceae bacterium
TGACCTCAGCGCACTCTCTACCAGCTTGCAGGCGCTGACAGATTTCCAGGGAGTGATGGCCTCGAAACTGGGGTCCAGTTCGGATACGAATGTCGTCACACTCAGTTCCGCGGGCGCAACTGCTGTCGCGGGCAACCACGCCATCATAGTCACGCGGCTGGCGCAGACTTCGTCGTATTCCACCAGCGCAATGGCCGCGGACGACACGTTGAGTGGCGCGCTCACCATCCAGGTCGGCAACGGCGCGGCGACAACAATCCCCGCCATTGCCGGCGAGAGCGACACGCTTGCGACCTACGCCGGTGCCATCAATGCCGCGGGTATCGGCGTCACGGCCAGTGTGATTACAGACAGCCAAGGTTCCCGGCTATCGATCGTGAGCGGAACCAGCGGCGCGGCGGGACAATTGACCGTCACAGCTGGCGGCACCGTGCCTCCTTCCGGGAGCGCCCCCGCCACAAGCTACGGTTCGCTGACGGACAGCGCAACCTCTTCTGCAATGGCCCTCAACCAGGGGCCGGCGGGACAGGATGCGCTGCTGACTGTTGACGGTGTCGATATCGACAGCGCCTCGAACACCGTGAGCAGTGCAATTCCCGGTGTCGCCTTCCAGCTTCTGTCCGCCGATCCGAGCACAACCGTGCAAGTCCAGATTGCGAATGACAACAACACCGTCGCGACTGCATTCTCGAGTCTCGTCTCGGCCTACAACACAGTCGCCAAAGATTTGAAAGCGCAGGAGGGCAACGACTCCTCCGGGAAGCCCGAACCTCTGTTCGGCAGCCCGATTGTCTCGCAACTGCAGAGCGCGCTCTCGCTTGCGCTCACGTCCGGCGCGGCCAGCGGAGGCATCGGCAACCTGGCGCAGCTCGGCATCTCCGTGAACCTGGACGGCACGCTCGCGCTCAACACCTCCGAGCTGAACTCCGCCCTCAACAGCAACTACTCCGATGTGGTCGGCTTCCTGCAGAACTCAGGCAGCTTTGGGCAAACGTTCCAGAACACGTTGGACATCCTCGGCAGCCAGACTCCTACCGGCGCGTTGACCCTCGTACTCGCTTCCGATGCTGCGCAGGAGAAAACCTTGAACAATAGCATCACCGCGGAGGACGCGATCATTGCCACGCAGCAAACGAAGCTTACAAATGAGCTGAACTCCGCCAACCAGATTCTGCAGGCAATTCCGCAGCAGCTGAATGAAATCGACGAACTCTACAACGCCCTCACGGGCTACAGCCCGAACAGCAAAGGATAGGAATCCATGGAAACCGCATACCAACAGCAGGCGCTGCGCAGCGCCAATGGAGTTGAACTCATCGTCGCGCTCTACGACGGCGCGATTCGGTTCCTGTATCGCGCCATTCAAGCAGTGGAAGAGCGCGACGAGATCGATCGACGTGCCGCGGTGAAACGTGCCCTCGATGTGCTGATGTATCTGCAGGCGCGCCTGCGCACGGATATCGCCGGGAGTCCGGCGGCGGCGCTTGCGGACTTCTACACCGCCATGTTCACCATGACGCTCGAAGCGTCTCATTCGGACTCGCGCGATGGTTTCGAAGAGGTAATCGCATGCCTGCGCAATGTGCGCGATGCATGGGCGATCGTGGCACAGGACCCCGAGGCGCAGAAGATCTCGCCGCGTGAATTGCGGACCCAGGCCGAATGCATCGGGGCGCCTTCGGCTGCGAAGCCGATTCCGGCGGCGCAATCATCGGAGGCTGTGTCGTCGAACTGGATGGCATGAAGCGTTTCGCACTACACTTTGGGATTCGGTAGTGCCCGCAGCGCTCCGGTCGAAATGCCGCCGTCGACCAGCAGCGTCTGACCGGTGATGTACCGGCTCGCTTCAGAGGCTAGGAAAACGACCGCGCCGTCGAGATCATTCGGAAGGCCTGGACGCTTGAGCGGAATGCGTTCCTTCAGATACTCCACCCACTCCGCATTGTCGTAGAGCACCTTATTCTGCTCGGTACGGAACCAGCCAGGCGCAAGGCAGTTGACCGTGATGCCGTTTGCGCCCCAATCGGCGGCGAGGCTCATCGTGAGCTGCCGGATTCCACCACGGCTTGCGCCATACGGAGCAAGGCCCGCATAGCCAGCGACGGATGTGACTGACCCAATGTTGATGATGCGTCCATAGCCGCGCTTCACCATGCCGCGCGCAACGGCCTGCGCGATAAAGAACGAGCCGCGCAGGTTGGTATCAAGGATGGTGTTCCAGTCGTCCCACGTGACATCGAAAGCAGGCTTGCGTATGTTGCAGCCGGCATTGTTGACGAGAATGTCGATGCGTCCGAATTTCGCTTCGATGGCAGTGACTGCGGATTGAATGCTTGCGTGATCGCGAACGTCGAGTTCCACGCAGAAAACCTCGCGCCCCAACGCACGAATCTCGTCCGCAAACGCAGCCAGAGAATCCTTACTTCGGCTGGTGATCGCGAGGTCCGCGCCAGAGCGGGCCAGCGCGCGCGCCATGTACTGTCCCAGGCCGCGGCTTGTGCCCGTGACCAGAGCGACCTTCCCGGAGAGGTCGAACAGCGGATTCGCGGTATCGCTCATGGCTGCAGCACCACTTTCAAAAGACCGGGCTCGCGCGCGTACAGCCGCTCGAACCACGCAGCACCTTCTTCCAGCGGAGCCATGGCGGAGATCAATGGCGCAACTTGAATTGCGCCGGACGCCATCAACTCCATCGCCCGCGGATATTCTCCGCACGATGCGCACGAGCCTTGCAGCCGTATCTGGCGGCTGACCACCGATTGCAGGCCAATCTCGGCCGTGGGAGACACGTTCCCGACCAGCGTAACCGTTCCCCCTTTCCGCACGCTGTCGATGGCCAGCGTGATCGACGCAGTGATGCCCACGCACTCGATCGCAGCGTCCGCTCCTCGTCCCGCGGTGATCTCGGTGATCCGGATCGCAACATTGGTTTCGCGCGAATCGAATACCTGGTCAGCGCCCAGGCCTCGCGCCATCTCCAGCCGCGACGGATCAATGTCCGCGACGAACGCCTTTCCGGCGCCCGCCGCACGCGCTGCCTGCAACGTGAGCAGACCGATCATGCCGGCACCAACCACGAGAACCGTATTACCCTTCGCAATCGGCGTGAGTGCTACCGCATGCACCGCGACGGATACGGCTTCGATCAATGCCGCGTGTTCAAACGGAAGTTGATCCGGCAGCTTATACGCGACGCGTGCCGGCACCGTCACATACTCCGCAAAGGCGCCCATGCGGCGAAACAGCGGCGTCGAAACGCCCAGCACCTCGCGGCGATCGCATAGATTGACTGCACCGCGCTGGCAGAAAAAGCAGTCGCCACAATAAATCGTGGAGTCGAAGGTGACGCGGTCGCCGGGCCGGAAGCCACTGACTTCCGTTCCCACCTTTTCGACGACACCTGCGGCCTCATGGCCCATCACAATCGGCGGAATACGGCGACCGGTGCTGCCGTCGTAGCCATGCACATCGCTTCCACAGATACCGCAGGCATGCACGCGAATTAGAAGCTCCTCTTCGCGGGGGGCGGGAACAGGAAGGTTTGTCAGCTCGAGTTTTTTGTAGTCCGCGAGGATCAGAGCTTTCATTGGGAAAAATATGGAACGACAAACAGGACTGGTGGGCGAGGCGGGAATCGAACCCACAACCCCCGGCTTAGAAGGCCGGTGCTCTATCCAGTTGAGCTACTCGCCCGATGGGGGAGACACGCACTTGAGCGAGCACTGCCAACTCAAGCCTGAAGCGATTGTAAAGGGCGAATGAGGCGGGCAAGGACCCGCGCCTCAAGTGAGCTACTACACCAGCACGCGTCGGCTGATGGGCAGCGAGGCGTTGTCGCCTCTGCTGAAAAGCCAGTGGTCGACCGCTTCTGCGGCCTTGCGGCCTTCCGATATGGCCCATACCACCAGAGACTGGCCGCGCCGCATGTCGCCGGCGGCGAAGATGCCTTCGACCGAGGTCATGTACTCTGCGTTGGTCTGCACGTTGCCACGCGCGTCCAGTGCGAGGCCAAGCTGTTCGATCATGCCCGACTTCACCGGCCCCAGGAAGCCCAGCGCCAGCAGGACCAGATCAGCCTCGATGACGAACTCGCTGCCTTCGACCGGCGTGAACGAAGGCGGCGGGCCAACACGCACCGCACGCAGCGCTTTCACGCGACCGTGCTCATCGCCGTCAAAACCGACGGTGTTGATGGCCCAATCGCGGATGCCGCCTTCCTTATGGCTGCTCTCGGTGCGCAGCTTCATCGGCCACATCGGCCATGGCGTCGAAGGCGCGCGGTCGTCCGGCGGCTTGGGCATGATCTCAAACTGATGAACGATCGTCGCACCCTGGCGCAGACTTGTCCCCAGGCAGTCGGCGCCGGTGTCCCCGCCGCCGAGGATGACAACGCGCTTTCCTGTTGCCAGGATCGCGGAGGAAGCATCGAGCACATCGCCTTCGCAGCGCTTGTTCTGCTGCGGCAGAAACTCCATTGCGAAGTGAATGCCCTTGAGTTCACGTCCCGGAACAGGCAGGTCGCGCGGGCGCTCAGCGCCGCCGGTCAGCAATACGGCATCGTATTCGTCGGTAAGCGTCTCTACCGGCACATTCACGCCCACGTGCGCTTCAGTGACAAAAACGACGCCCTCTGCGCGCATCTGGGCAAGCCGGCGATCGACGACATGTTTTTCCAGCTTGAAGTTCGGGATGCCGTAGCGGAGCAGGCCCCCAATGCGGTCGTTCTTTTCGTAGACGGTGACGGAATGGCCTGCGCGGCGAAGTTGCTGTGCAGCGGCAAGCCCCGCAGGTCCGCTGCCTACGATAGCGACGCGCTTTCCGGTCTTCTCCTGAGGCGGCTCAGGCTTTATCCAGCCTGCCTCCCATGCATGTTCAATGATCGACTTCTCAATCAGCTTGATCGAAACCGGCGGCTGGTTGATGCCCAACACGCAGGCCTGCTCACACGGCGCCGGACAGATGCGCCCGGTAAACTCCGGAAAATTGTTGGTCGCGTGCAGCCTGCGGATCGCGCTCTCCCAGCGATTGTTGTAGACCAGGTCGTTCCAGTCCGGGATCAGGTTGTTGACCGGGCAACCGGTGTGACAGAACGGCACGCCGCAGTCCATGCAGCGCGCGCCCTGCTCTCGCTGCTTCTCCTCCGGGAACGGCTCGTAAATCTCCTGCCAGTCCTTCAGGCGCTCTTTCGCATCGCGAGGTACAAGCTCTTCGCGGCCTATTTCGAGAAATCCCGTAACCTTACCCATGCTGTACCTGCCCTGCCGTCACCATCGGCGCCTTCTTCCCCGGCGAACTATAGACAGTCTCCGCCCGCTTCACGCCCAGCACCCGCTTGTACTCATGCGGGAACACCTTGAGGAAGCATTCCTGTGTCTCCTTCCAGTGCTCCAGTATCCAAGCCGCCTGAGGACTGCCGGTCAGCTCAATGTGGCGCTCAATCAGCGCGCGGACCTGCTCAACGTCAGCGGCCTGCACCAAAGGCTCCAGGTCCACGCCCGCAAGATTACAGCGGCGGGTGCTGAAGTCACCCTGGTCGTCATAGACATAGGCGACGCCGCCGCTCATGCCGGCAGCAAAGTTGCGTCCTGTGGTGCCAAGGACCACAACGAGTCCCTTGGTCATGTACTCGCATCCGTGATCGCCCACACCTTCGACAACCGCCGTAGCGCCGGAATTGCGGACAGCGAAACGCTCGCCGGCGATGCCGTTGAGGAAGACCTCGCCCGTCGTCGCGCCATAGAGCACGACATTGCCGACGAGGATCGATTCTTCAGGCAGAAAGCTTGAGGTCTTCGGCGGATAGACGATGATGCGGCCGCCGGAAAGTCCCTTGCCGAGATAATCGTTTGAGTCGCCTTCGAGCTCCAGCGTTACGCCGTTGGGCACAAACGCGCCGAAGCTCTGTCCCGCCGAGCCGCGGAATTTGAAGTGGATGGTCTCATCGGGAAGACCCGCCGTGCCGTACTTGCGCGCGATCTCCCCGCCCAGCATCGCGCCGACCGTGCGGTGTACGTTGCGGATGGCGAACTCGGCTTTGACCTTCTCCTTCTTTTCAAGCGCGGGCTGCGCCTGCTCGATCAGTGCATGGTCGAGCGCCTGGTCGAGGCCGTGGTCCTGTGCAACGGTGCGGCGGCGGCCAACGTGCGACGGCAGGTCGGGCGCGAAGAGAATGTTCGAAAGGTCGATTCCCTTTGCCTTCCAGTGATGCGCAGCGACGGTCGAATCGAGCATGTCCACGCGGCCTACCATCTCATCCACCGTGCGGAAGCCGAGCTTCGCCATGTGCTGGCGCATCTGCTCCGCGATGAAGAAGAAGAAATTGATGACGTGCTCTGGCTGTCCCTCAAACCGCGCGCGCAGCACGGGGTCCTGCGTGGCAATGCCCACGGCGCAAGTATTCAGGTGGCACTTGCGCATCATGATGCAGCCCATCGTGATGAGTGGCGTGGTGGCGAAGCCGAACTCTTCAGCTCCCAGCAGCGCGGCGATCACGACGTCGCGTCCGGTCTGCAGCTTGCCATCGGTCTGCACCTTGATGCGGCTGCGCAGATCGTTCAGCAGCAGCACCTGCTGCGTCTCGGCCAGGCCAAGCTCCCACGGCAGGCCGGCATGTTTGATCGAGCTGAGCGGTGAGGCACCGGTTCCGCCGGTATCGCCGGAGATGAGGACGACGTCCGCATGGGCCTTGGAGACACCCGCGGCGACGGTGCCCACGCCCACTTCGGCGACCAGCTTCACCGCGATACGTGCCTGCGGGTTCACGTTCTTGAGATCGTGGATGAGCTGGGCCAGGTCCTCGATCGAGTAGATGTCGTGGTGCGGCGGCGGCGAGATGAGGCCGACGCCGGGAATGGAGTAGCGCAGCTTGGCGATGAAGTCGTCGACTTTGTGGCCGGGAAGCTGGCCGCCTTCGCCGGGCTTCGCGCCCTGCGCCATCTTGATCTGGATCTCGTCCGCATTGACGAGGTAATTCGCCGTCACGCCGAAGCGTCCGCTGGCAACCTGCTTGACCGCGCTGCGACGCAGATCGCCGTTTGGATCGCGCACGAACCGCGCCGGGTCCTCGCCGCCTTCGCCCGTATTCGACATGCCGCCGATGCGATTCATCGCGATGGCGAGCGTCTCGTGCGCCTCTTTGCTGATGGACCCGAAGCTCATCGCGCCTGTCGTGAAGCGCTTGACGATGTTCTTTGCCGGCTCGACCTCGTCGAGAGGAATCGGCTCGTCCAGATACTTCAGCTTCATCAACCCGCGCAGCGTGCAGAACTGCTTGTTCTGCTGGTCGATGAGGTCGGTGTATTCCTGGAAGGTCTTCGGGTTGTTCTGCCGAACCGCATGCTGCAGCTTGGAGATGGTCGCCGGATTCAGCAGGTGGTACTCGCCGCCTTCGCGGTACTGGTATTGTCCGCCAACGACGAGGTCCGTCTCCGAATCCGTGAGCGGCTGGAAGGCGAAGGCGTGCTTAATCAGCGCCTCGCGCGCCAGCACATCGAGCCCGATACCCTCAATACGCGAGGCCGTTCCGGGGAAGTATGCCGCGACCAACTCTTCGTTCAGGCCCACCGCTTCAAACACCTGCGCGCCGCGATAGCTTTGCAGTGTGCTGATGCCCATCTTGGAGAAGGTTTTCATCAGGCCTTTGTTGATGGCCTTGATGAAGTTTTTCTCGGCATATTCGGCGGTAACTTTCTCGGGCATCAGGCCGCGCCGCTTCAGGTCGTGCAGGGTCTCAAACGCGAGATACGGATTGACCGCGCTGGCCCCGTAGCCGATCAAGAGCGCGAAGTGCATCACCTCGCGCGGCTCACCGCTCTCGATGATGATGGCGCACTGCGTCCGCGTCTTGTCCTTCACCAGCCGGTTGTGGACCGCCGCCATCGCCAGCAGGCAGGGGATCGGCGCCAGCGTTTCGTCCACGCCGCGGTCCGACAGGATCAACAGCGAATAGCCGGATTCAACAGCATGCGCCGCGCGCTGCGCGAGATCGTCCAGAGCCTGCTTCAATCCCTGTTCGCCATCCTCGGCGCGGAACAGAGTTCCCAGCTCCTTTGCCAGCAAATCTCCCGTAGAGATGCGCCGCAGCTTCTCCAGCTCGCGGTTTGAAAGGATCGGGCTTTCCAGGCGGAGCGTGTGGCAGTTCTCAGGCGTTTCGACGAGGATATTGCGCTCTTTCCCTATGGGCGCAATCAGCGACATTACCATCTCTTCGCGGATGGGATCGATCGGCGGATTGGTGACCTGCGCAAAGAGCTGCTTGAAATAGTTGAAGAGCAGTTGCGGCCGGTCCGAGAGGCACGCCAGCGGCACGTCTGTGCCCATGGATCCGATCGGCTCCTCGCCGGCCGCGCCCATCGGTCCGAGCAGTATCCTCAGGTCTTCTTCGCTGTAACCGCAGGCGCGCTGACGGCGCAGCAATGTCTCGGGGTCAGACTCGATCAAGCGCCACGGCTCCGGCAGATCGTCCAGTGTGACCTGCTGCTCCTTGAGCCATTCGGCGTAAGGCTGGCGCGAGGAGAGGTTCTTCTTGGTCTCCGCGTCGGAGATGATGCGGTTGGCCACAGTATCCACCAGGAACATGCGGCCCGGCTGCAGACGGCCCTTCTTGCGCACGTCCTCCGGCGGAACATCGATGACGCCAGCCTCTGAGGCCAGCACCACAATGTCATCCTTGGTAACGATGTACCGGCCGGGACGCAGGCCGTTGCGGTCCAGCGTCGCGCCGATCACGCGGCCATCCGTGAATGCGACTGCGGCAGGCCCGTCCCACGGCTCCATCAGCGATGCATGGTACTCGTAGAAGGCGCGCTTCTCCGCATCCATGTCGGGATTGCCGGACCACGCCTCCGGAATCATCATCGCCATCACGTGAGGCAGCGCGCGGCCTGATTGATAGAGAAACTCGACGGCATTGTCCAGCCCCGCCGAATCGCTTCCACCCGGGATCACCACCGGGTAGACCTTGTCGATCTCCTTGCCGAACTTCTCGCTGGCGAACACCGACTGCCGCGCATTCATCCAGCTCACGTTGCCGCGAATGGTGTTGATCTCGCCGTTATGGCAGATGTAGCGATACGGATGCGCGAGCTTCCAGCTGGGGAAGGTGTTGGTCGAGAAACGTTGATGCACGAGGCAGAGCGCGGTCTTGGTCAGCGGACTGGCCAGGTCGAGGTAAAACTTCTCAATCTGCGGAGCCAGCATCAGGCCTTTGTAGACGATGGTGCGGCAGGAGAACGACGGCAGGTAGAAATCGCTCTTGTCCTGAATGTCCGAGTCCTGCACCTCGTTATAGCTGCGGCGTCGGACGATATAGAGCTTCCGCTCAAAGGCCTCCTCGTCCATGCCCTTTGGGCGTTTGACGAAGAATTGTTCGATGTACGGCTGCGAGGCGCGCGCCTCACGCCCGATCGCGTCCACATTCAGCGGCGTGTCGCGCCAGCCGAGGACCGTCAGGCCCTCTTCGCGCGAAATACGCTCCAGCACACCCTCGCACTGCAAGCGGCTGTGCTTATCCACCGGAAGAAAGACCATGGCCACGGCATAGCTGCCCGGCTCGCCCAGCTTCATGCCCAGCTTGCCGCACTCCTCGGTGAAGAAGTCATGCGGTACCTGGATCAGTATGCCCGCGCCATCGCCTGTCTCGGGATCGCAACCCGCCGCGCCGCGGTGCGTCAGGTTGATCAGCACCTCCAGGCCCTTGCGCACGATGTCGTGGGTCTTCTCGCCCCGGATGCTCGCCACGAACCCCATACCGCAGGCATCATGCTCATTCCGCGGGTGATACAGCCCCTGAGGTTCGGGAATGCGTCGGCGGTAGTCGGATGAGCTCATGGTCAAACCTTCCGTTCAGGGATTCTGTCTCAGCGGAAGAGACACTTGCGGCATCTGCGGTGTCCACGCCGGAAACGACTCCGGCCTTTCATCGACACGCCCGCCAATGCGGGTTCGCGGCGTGAGGTAAAAAGCTGAACAATTGGATACTTGCAAGTATATAAGGAAAGCCTCCAGTTTGGACAGAGGGTTCTTTCCCGGCGCGCTCGCTCTTGACGGCGCACCTCTCTATTATGCAACCAAATGCACTCGCCGGGCTACTCGCTTTTTGCTGCCGGACGGTGGAATTCCCAGACCTTACTATCATGACGGCACCGGGTGGGAGGCGGTCAATCTGCGCGACGGGGAAGGACTGGCGGTCGATGACCATGGTTCGGCGCGGACAGGAGGCGGCGGTGCGGTTTGCGGTTGGGATTCGGCCATCCGGTTGCGCGCTCCCAGCAATGGGATGAGATTAGATAAAACGGGGAGAGAGTGCGAGTGGGGAATGGATCGGGAACGGAACTGTGGCTGGTGCGGCATGGCGAGACGGAGTGGAGCGCGGAGAACAAGCACACCAGCCGGACGGACGTTGCGCTGACGGAGTTGGGGCGCGAGCGGGCGGCGGTGCTGGGGAATTATCTTGCGGGCGTGAAGTTCTGCGCGGTGATACGGAGTCCGATGGGACGCGCGAGAGAGACGTGCGAGATTGCGGGCTTTGGCGATCGCGCGGTGGTGGATGACGGGTTGCGCGAGTGGGATTACGGCGTGTACGAGGGGAGGACGACGGCGGAGATACAGGAGGAGATTCCGGGGTGGTCGGTTTGGAAGGACCCGGTGATTGGGGGCGAGAGTTTGGAGCAGGTGGGAGCGCGGGCGGATGGAGTGATTCAGAGGGCGCTGGGGTTGCCGTCGAACGCGGAGGCCGATGCAAGGCGCGTGCTGCTGTTCGGTCACGCGCATATCCTGCGAATATTGGCGGCGCGGTGGATTGGGTTGGCACCATTGGGCGGAAGTCTGCTGGTGCTCGGGACGGGCAGTTTGAGCGTGCTGGGCTGGGAGCGGGAGACGCGGGTGGTGAAGATGTGGAACCGGAGCTTCGAGAGCTAGCATGGAGAGATGGTTCCGAGGCTGGTGGTGTTCGATCTGGATGGGACGCTGATCGATTCGCGGGTCGACCTGGCGAACTCAGTGAATGCGACGCTCGCGCATCTGGGACGGCCGGCGCTGCCGGATGCGGTGATAGCAACGTATATCGGCGATGGCGTGAGCATGCTGGTGCGACGCGCGCTGGGCGATCCTGAGGGCGATGTTCACGACGAAGAATATGTGGCCGGCGCGATCGAGTTTTTTCTCGCCTATTACCGCGAGCACAAGCTGGACTTCACCTATGTATATGAGGGCGTGTGCGAAGCGATCGAGGAGATACGCACGGAGGTTCCGGGCGTAGCGATGGCGGTGCTGACGAACAAGCCGGTGCGACCCTCTCGTGACATCTGCGCGCATTTTGGGCTGGATAGATTTTTCTTCCAGAACTATGGAGGTAACAGCTTCCACACCAAGAAGCCAGACCCGGCTGGGCTGCTGGCGCTGATGACGGAGGCGTCTGCGCTGAATGGGAGTGCCGCGTCGGTACAGGCGCAAGACACAGTGATGATCGGCGACTCGGCGGTGGATGTGCTGACAGCGAAGAACTGCGGTACGCGGTCGGTGGGGTGTCTGTATGGGTTGGCGCCGCATACGCTGGATGCGGCGGAGCCGGATGCGATGGTCAGGTCGCCGCTGGAGTGGATGAAGGCGATCGGAGAGATTTAAAAGCAACCACGGATTTCACGGATGCTCAAGGATAAGAGCTTCTTTTGTTTTGATCCGTGTTCATCCGACTGATCCGTGGTTTGTTCTTTTCGTACTTTAGCTAAGGTCGTCGCGGAGGGCCTGCATTTCGGAGAGGGCGTGGGAGTTGCCGGTGCGCTGGGCGGCGGCAATGCCGTCGTCGAGGCGGGCGATGGCTTCGGAGGCGCGGCCGAGTTTCGCGAGGGTTTGCGCGGACATCTGGTAGGCGGGGACGTAATCGGGGTGATGCTCGATGAGAGTTGCGAACTCGGCGAGCGCGGCGTCGGTGTTGTTCTGCGCGATGTGTTCCATCGCCAGACCGTAGCGCGCGAAGGCGTTGGTGGGATCGAGCTGGAGGATCTCGTTGAGCGCGGCGAGCTTGTCCATGGGTAGATTGTAAGAGACAAAGGCGACCGCGGATTAACACGGATGACCGCGGATCAAAAGCGGTAAGGAATACGTCGTAATCGGTGTTGATCCGTGGCATCCGTGGTTAGTTCTAGAATGAGATCATGAGTGAGAGCAAGGTCACTTCGCGCACGGTTGCGGAGTCGCAGGCTGAGCGCAGCGAGATTATTTTTCCGGCGGATGCGAATGCGCTGGGCAATCTGTTCGGCGGCAGGCTGATGCAGTTCATCGATCTGGTGGGCGCGGTGGCGGCCTGGCGTCATGCGCGTGCCATTGTGGTGACGGCGAGCATGGACCACCTGGATTTTGTTGCACCAGTGCGTGTGGGCGATCTCGTAATTCTGAAGGCGAGCGTGAACCGCGCTTTCCGCACGAGCATGGAAGTAGGTGTGCGGGCGATGGTGGAGGATGCGAGGGCGCAGACGCTGAGGCACGTGTCGTCGGCGTATCTGACGTATGTGGCCGTGGATTCGGAGGGCAACCGGATTCCGGTGCCGGCGGTGGTTCCGGAGACGGAGCACCAGAAGCGGCGGTATGAGGATGCGGGGCGACGGAGAGAGTTGCGAGCGGTGGAGAGCAAGCGGGCGCGGGAGTTGCGGGCGAAGCTGGGAGATGGGTGGAATATTTAGCAGAGTGGTTCGATGAAGCGATATATCTTCCAGCTCGTTGTTTTAGCGTCAGTTTTGCAACTGACCGAGGTGCGGGGGCAAACATCCTTATCTGCCTCTGACCTATACAGGAATTTTGCTGGCACGTGGGTTGGCACAGGCGATGACTTTCCGGGTAGCAAGAATCCGAGTATTTCAGTCCATTTGATCGTGACAGTCAAAAAGAACGGCAAGGCGATGCATTGGGTTACAACGTATGGGGATAAGGGCCAACCGAACTACCATCGTGCGGAAAGAGACGTTATTTTCGATATGGCTAAAGGGACGGTGAACTATGGTGGCTTATTGCTCCAAAGCTCGGATCTGCCAAAGTTTGCCAGGACAGGGCTCGGCCCGGTTTCGGGAATCGAACTAAACGGAGAGCCAGGGAAACTGCGCCGTGGGGTATTCGATTTGAAACCGGATGCATTAGCCATTCTTTGGGAATCGACGGTGGATGGAAAGAATTTGGCGACCGACGGATTCTTCACTTATAGACGTGAGGCAGCGGTAGAGCCAGTCAAGCCATAAGTATTTCAGTCAGGAGCAATGATGGGACATATGGGAGCAGGAGCGACGCGGATGCCGCAGGCGCCGCAGCCGTTACCGGGCGTGGCGCATGTGGTCGCGGTGGGTAGCGGCAAGGGCGGAGTCGGCAAGACGACGGTCGCGGTGAATCTGGCGGTGGCGCTGGCGGCGTTGGGAAATAAGGTGGGCCTTGTCGATGCGGACATCTATGGGCCGAATGTGCCGATGATGCTGGGGCAGACGCGGCAGCCGAACGTTGTGGGCGACAACCGGATTGAGCCGTTGCTGGCGCATGGAGTGCGGTTTATCTCCGTGGGATTGATTGCGCCGGGCGACAAGCCGATGGTGATGCGCGGGCCGATGCTGCATCAGATCATCCGGCAGTTTCTGCAGCAGGTGGAGTGGGGCGAGCTGGACTACCTGATTGTGGATCTGCCGCCGGGTACGGGCGACGTGGTGATCTCGCTGGTGCAGACGGTGCCGCTGACAGGCGCGGTGGTGGTGTCGACGCCGAGCGATGTCAGCCTGCAGGACGCGCGCAAGGCGATCGAGATGTTTGCGCAGGTGAAGGTGGAGGTTATCGGGATCGTCGAGAACATGACGCACTTTACCTGCCCGCATTGCCAGCAGGTGATCGACATCTTCTCGTCCGGCGGAGCGGAGCGGACGGCGCAGCAATTCGGGCTGGAGTTTCTGGGCGGCGTGGAGTTGGACCCGTCGATCCGATCGGGCGGAGACCGGGGAATGCCGGTGACGCTGGCCGGCCCGGAGAGCGCGGTGGCGAAGCCGTTCTATGAGATCGCGCGCAAGGTCGCGGAGCGGGCGGAGAAGATTGATGCGGGCACTGAACAGGTGATTGAGATCAGTTAGTCAAGGAGCGCCAATGGCAGTGAAAGAGATCTCCGGCGGGGTTGTGCATGAGTTGCCGGCGGACTTACAGAAGGCGCTCAGGTCGGATCCACAAGCGCTCGCGATGTGGGAGGAGATTACGCCGCTGGCACGGAATGAGTGGATTTGCTGGACTGAATCCGCAAAGAAAGCGGAGACCAGGGCGCATCGCATCGAGTGGGGCTGCGAAAGTCTTAGGGCGGGCAAAAGAAGGCCGTGCTGCTGGCTGGGATGCGCCCACCGCGAGCGAAATGGCTGTTCCTAAGAGCGTCGCTATCGCCACATGAAGTAGAAGCCCGGGGCCTGGTCGAGGAGCTTCGTGGGGTTGGGGAGCAGAGAGTCAGTGTCGTCGGAGAGGGTGGCGAAGAGGCCTTTGCGCTCCTGCGGCTTTTCGATCTGCGGTTCGCCGGAGATGCCAACCTGGCGTGCGGTGTCTATGAGGGCCACGCGGTAGCCGCCGATCTTGTCGATGAGGCCGAGTTTGGGATCGATGGCTTCCTGACCAGTCCAAACCTGCCCGGTGGCGAGCGGACGAATCCTATCGTCGGTGGTGTGGCGGCCGACGGCCACGTCATGCACGAACTGGCCGTACATATTGTCGACGAGACCCTGGAAGTAAGCCTGTTCCTCGGGCGTCATGCCGCGCGTGGGATCGCCGGCGTCCTTGAGCGTGCCGTCGTGAATGATGACGCTCTTGAGTTTGGCCCAGCGCATGAGGTCGCCGTAGTTGGTCCATTCCATGATGACGCCGATGGAGCCGACGACGGAGGCCTGGTTGGCGTAGATCTTGTCGCAGCCACTGGCGATGTAATAGGCGCCTGACGCGCCGACGGATTCGATGGAGGCGACGATAGGTTTCTTGTTTTCGGTGCGGACGCGGCGGACTTCGTTGTAGACCTCCTGCGAGGCAGCGGCGCCGCCGCCGGGCGAGTTGATGTGCAGGAGGATGGCCTTGACGGAGTCGTCCTGGCCGAACTTGCGCAGGCTGTCGTCGATCTTGTCGGGATCGGTGATGGCGCCGCTGATGTCGATAACGGCGATGCGCGAGCCGAAGCCATCAATGCCGGCGGAGTTGTCGCCGCTGACGTTCCTGACGATGGACCAGACCATCGCGGTGATAAGCAGGGCCACGACCGCGAAGCCTCCACCGAAGACACCGACCCAGAACCACGGCGAACGGCTTTGTCGGGGTGGCTGCATATACGGTGCAAAACCGGCGCGTTGCGCGTAAGGCGCGTAGGCGTAAGGAGGCGGAGGTGCGGCACTCGGAGGCCGAGGCGGAGGCGGGGCGGCCGCAGAAGACGGCTCAGGAGCTGGCGGTAAAGGGAACTCGTCCGGCATGATTCTGGAGTTTAGACCAAATGCAGAGCGGAAGCGAAAACTGCGATGGAAACACCGCGTCTCATCGCAAATGATAATCTCCTCCCAACTCTCATGCGTTTCACTCCGGCGGTTTCAGCCCTCGCTTTCGTCCTTCTGCCATTCGTCTTCCGAGGGCAAGCGCCGGTCGGGCCCACGCCATCCGCTCAGTCCACGGATACTCTTGCCACCTCGCTGCATCGCGCACGCACGCATCAGCTCCACATTCTCTACATCCACGGCATGGCTGCCGGAGGCACCGGCGACTTCGACTCCTGGGGCCTGCGCAAATCCATCTGCGACCAGCTTGGCGACTGCACCTCGCCTGCCGGTGAGATGGCCGGCCACGAGTACGCCGACCAGGGAGAGTTTGCGCTTAGCGCACCCGCGCCCAGTCTCAAATACCTCGGCGAACCTGTCTGGCGCACGCAGGAGGAGTGGAATGCCGCCGCGCCCTTCGTTATCCACTGGAAGCTTGATCGCACCTCGGGCTCCAGCGTCTACGTTGACGAGATCGACTGGTGGCCGCTCGTCTTCTCGCTCAAATGCCGGCGCATCATTCAGGGCGAGGCCGGTCTCGTCGGCCCGCTCGAGCCCTACCTCACCATGTGCTCGCACTCTCAGCCTGACGCGGAGTTTCCCGGCCGTTACGCTTCTTTTCCGTGGATCGCCACGAACGATGCCGCTGCTTTGCGCAACAGCCCGGTCGGCGGTGCACGCCTCAACCGGTCATGGAAGGGCAGCCTGGTCGACTGGGGCATCTCCGATGCTGTTATGGCCGTCGGCGCTCTGCGGCCTTACCTGCTCGACGGCATCCGCCAGCTTGTGCTCAAGTCCGTCAACGAACCCTCGGGCCGCACGCGCGGCATCATGTCGGCGATGCAGGCGGACGCGGAGTATGTCATCGTTTCGCACTCGCTCGGCAGCTACCTCATCTTCGGCGCGCTCGACATCCGCTCCTCCGACGTCAACGCCAATACCTCCGATGCCGTCCGCCTGCAGTTCGCCGACATCCTGCGGCACACCTCGCTCGTTTACTTCTTCGCCAACCAGGTGAGCCTGCTGGAGCTGTCGGATCTCGATGCTTCCAGCAACATGCTCTCCCACCTGCAGGCGTGGGCCGACCTGCGAACGGGTTATCTGCAGGAGCAGAAGCTTTCGAGCGAAGGCCGACCGCAGATCATCGCCTTCAGCGATCCCAGCGGACCTCCTCAGTTGGAATGTGCCGCCGCTGCGCTCCGTGACTGTCCGCAATATCCAGGTGCGCAACGCCCGTCACTGGTTCTGGATCTTCGAGAACCCGGCCCGGGCCCATGACCGCTACGCGCAGAACAAGCAGGTTATCCGCCAGATGATGAAGTAGAAGCTCGGCCGGACACTTTCCCGAAAGTTGTTTTGAATTGAGTTCATCGCAACGCTGGACTTTCGGGAACAATTTGAGACCGGCGAGGAGTGCCGGAGCGTCCAATATTTGCAGTATGATGAATGCGCCCCCGGAGAACCAGATTTGGCGACTCCCCACCTCAGCATCGTGATTCCGGCATACAACGAGGCCGCGCGCATTGAGAATGCGCTGGCGCGGGTGCTGGAGTGCGTGGAGCAGCAGCACTGGGACGCCGAGGTCCTGGTGGTGGATGATGGTTCGAAGGACGCGACGCCGCAGATCGTTCACCGCTGGATGGAGCGGTATCCGCGGCTGCACCTGATCCAGAACAATGGCAACCGCGGCAAGGGCTACTCGGTGCGGAATGGCCTGCTGCAGGCGGCGGGCGATATCGTGATGTTTACCGACGCAGATCTTTCTGCGCCGATGGAAGAGGCGGAGCGCCTGTTCGCGGCGATTGCTGATGGCGCGGATGTGGCGATCGGCTCGCGCTGGCTGGACAAAACGCGTCAGACGACCCATCAGCCGCTGTACCGGCGTTTCTTCGGCCGCTGTTTCAACTGGGTGACCCGGACGGTGATGGGCTTGCCGTTCAAGGACACGCAGTGCGGCTTCAAGGCATTCCGCCGTGAGGCGGCACAGGTGATCTTCCGGCTACAGAGGATCGAACGGTGGGGCTTCGATCCGGAAATTCTCTTCATCGCGCGGAAGCTGGGGTACGACATCCGCGAGGTGCCGGTGACGTGGGGACACGATGAGCGCAGCCGCATGAGCTATTTGAAAGACGGCATGAAGATGCTGGAAGAGATGGCGGTCATCCGGGGGAACTCGGTGGCGGGGCGGTACGATGAGGCGATTGCGGCGCTGAAGGATACCAGCGCGATGGTCACCCAGCCGACTCCGCGTGTGAAGGTGGCGGCGCGGCCGCAAGCGCATTAGCCCAAAACTAGTTTGCTCGACGAGAAGCAGATTGGACTGGCGTCGATCGCTGCGGAATGACAAAGTTGCACTGGGTTATCGCGCCGGCGCGGGCGAGTACGGCTCGGCGGAGAGCAAGGAGCGGATCATGGCGCGATCGCCGGGGTCGGGGAACTGCTGCGCGAATGCAGGCGAGTCGATCACCTGCTCGCGCTGTTGGGGCGGCATCTCGCGAAGGTCAATCATGGCGTGGGCAATCATGTTCTGGCGCGGCCGCGGCAGCGTATAGAGCTGCCGTGCCGCGGCGTCATACTGCTGCCGCTGCGCGGGATTCAAGCTCTCAAATGCTTCCAGGCGATCGAGCCGTCGGGCGCGCTGCTGTGGGCTGAGGGAGTAGAGTTGGGCGAGGCGGTTCAGTTCCCGCTGCTGGGTCTGAGCATCAAGCTCGCGAAAGCCGGGCTCGTTCCGCATGGCGCGCTGCTGCTCGGCCAGCGACATATTGCTGTGGCTCTGCATCCAGTCGGCGAGGTGTCCCTGGCGCTGGACGCGCTGATCCTGCCGCAGTTCCTGCCTCTGCTCCTGACGCTGTTGCGGCTGGGGCGCGTTCATGTTCGGTTGCTGCCGGCGTGGCGGAGGCGGCGGCTGGCGCATGATGCGCGGAGGCGCGCCCTTTTGTCCGGCCTGCCAGCGGGCATGGGCTGGAGCAGCAGCGAGCACCAGGACCAGTGTTGCCCCGACGCCAAGCCGAATTGGATAAGCCGTTCTCATTCCCGGTCCACTTAAACCCTGAACGCAGCGCATCGGACGCGGATTGCGATCGCGTCCGCTACTTCTGTCTGTCGATTGACTCAGGGAGGAGCTCTGTTTGCTTCTCCCCAGTGGCGGGATCCGCAACATTACCGCCTTTGAAGTCTACTCGCCGGTCCGAAGATTGCGAAAGCCTTTCTACGATTCGCATGCCCTGCCCAAACCTTTACGGCTAAAGAGGCAATCGCCCCTAACTTTGCGGCGCAGCAGCAGCACCCGAGTCCGTGTCGGCAGCCGCGTTCTCCTGGAGCAACTGTTCCACCTGGTCCAGCGCCTGCTGGTTCTTGTCGAGAATCTGCAGGTCTTTTACCGGAGCCGAGACTGCGACCGGGGCCGTGTGCGAGAGCGTGGAGAAGGTGATGCCCCCGCCGCCGGCGATAAGCAAGAGCGCCATGGCGGTAGCGAGCGCGGGCCGGAATTGCCGCCCCGTGTTGAGTTGAAGCCGTGTGCGCAGCCGTTCAAAGAAGCCCGCGGGCGGCGCGGCCTGTTCCTCGCGCAGACGCACGCTCATCTTCTGGTCAAAGTAGGGAGAGACCTCAGGCGCTTCCCAGACGTCGAGCAGCGACATCGTTGCTTCCAGCGAGGCCAGCTCTCGGGCGCACTCGGTGCAGGCCGCGATGTGAGCGCGAGCGGCGGCGGCACTCTGGGCTGCGGGATTCAGCAGCAGGTCAGGCAGAGCGGATTGGCAGGTCTTGCAGTTCATTTCAGTCCTTCCTTTCTACGGGACGCATTCTATAAGTGTCCTGCGCGTCTCGTTCTCTGAAGGCATCGGCAGATAGGTGGCCGGGCTTCAGGTTGTGGTCGCTCCCTGCTTCCATGGACGGGGAACGCACGTCAAAGTTGGCCGTACCTAAATAAACTCCTTCAGCTTCTCACGCAGTGTTTGATAGGCGCGAAAGAGCAGTGACTTGGTTGCCGACTCGCTCAGCTTCAGCACATCGCCGATCTGCTTGTAATCCATGCCTTCGTACTTGTGCATCAGCACCGCCATGCGCTGACGTTCGGGCAGCGCGAGCACATGCTGGCGAATGGCATTCAGCCGCTCGCGGCGCAGCATGGAGGCCTCGACGGTTGGTTCATCGTCCGCGACGTCGGGCGTGGTGCCGGTCTCGGAATCGGCTTCGTCGAGATAGACGGTCGAGGCGGCGCGCTCGTGCCGTGTGTCGCGCGCATAATTGACTCCGAGGTTGGTGGCGATGCGATACAGCCAAGTACTAAAGCGGGCCTCCGCTCGGTAGGTCTCGCGCGAACGATAGACCCGGAGGAAAACCTCCTGCGCCAGCTCTTCGGCGATCGCCTGGTTATGCACCATGCGGTACATGAAGTTGACGATCGGCTTGCGGTACTTCTGGATCAGGAAGTCGAAGCCGGACATATTGCCGGCGCGCAACTCCAGCATGATGGCGGAGTCTTCCATCTTGGCAAACTGCGCCGGATGGTGTGCAGCGTTTTGAGTCGCGGCGGGGCTTACGGTTCCGTTATGTCGCTGGCCCAAAGTACCCGGATTGACGGCCAAGGTCGCCATATCCTCCATAACCCCATCTTCCTGGCGAGGTTGCGGGGTATCTGCGGGTTCGGAAGAGTTTTCAAGGTCCTCGGTGTCGGGCGTTCCGGCGGACGCAGAGGGTGCAGGCCGCGGGACACCGGGCCGTTCGGAATGGTCTGGGCGGGGGGCCATCTTCGCTTGGTTATTGTACTTGGCGGCATAGAAAGCCGGGGAGATGGCTGCCCAGAGTCTGGTGCGGCGGCCCGGGTCCCGTGTATTCTGGAAGGGCAGCGCCGACCGGCGCAGTCCAGCACAATGGCCGGATCAGGTCTGTTGGCTCCAGAGGGCGCATAACTCAGCGGTAGAGTGCCACCTTCACACGGTGGAAGTCGTAGGTTCGAATCCTGCTGTGCCCACCAATTCTTTCAACAGCTTAGCCTCCATTCTGCGTGTAGACTTTGTTGCGTTATCTGGCAAATGCCAGAGCCGGAGATCTTTCCCCGGCGGCGCCACATGACGGGTATTATTTGACGAGTTCCGCGTTGGTTGCGGTCAGCTGGATGGCGTTTTTCTGGCCGGACTTGAGCGTAACGGGCAGGTCCCAGACGAGGCCGCCGGTAGTGCCTGAGGCAGTGCAGAGGATGTAGTAGTTGCCCGCTGGTACGGTTGCGTTGATTGTCGTGCTTCCGTTGGCGTCGAAGGTTGCCGTGCCCACGTAGTATGGATGCATGATTTGGGCTGGTCCTGGGCAGCCGCCGGGAGGTGGACAGGCTTGGACATATGCCGCCAAAGCCTGTCCCGGAGTAGTGCCGGCAGGGACCGGCGCGCCGGTTTTGCGCAACACGTTGTCGAACCGATCAGTCATCAGCTTGACGATTGCCCCGGCGAGCGGATTCTTAGCGATGGGAAATGTCGAGGTGATCACGAGCGACATAGGGCCCGTGGAGGCCGTGGCCGCTGAAACTGGAGCGGCAGCTGCTGTAGAGACTGAGGGCGAAACTGCCGGTGCTGATGATATGGGGGTCGGCGAAGCGTTCGCCGCCACCGTCGTCGTCGAAGCGGCACCGGACTGCGGCGAATAGCTGCCGAGCTGGCAGGTCTCCGAATGTGGGACGAATGTAACGTTGTCGCCGTTCATGCCGGAGACCAGACGGCCATTGATGGTTGTTGAGCCTGCGCCGCGCAGGGCATTGTTCGACGAGACTACGAGGTCGAATGGGCCGCCGGAGTTCTTGACGTGGACCACCAGCGAAGACGGCGCGTTCTCCACGGTGTATGGAGCCTTGACGTGCGCCTGGCCGCAGTCGATGGTCACGGAATCGCCGGCGAAGTCGAAGAGCAGGCCGGCGGAGCTGTATTTGCCTTCCATGCGAAGCCCAGGCAGCGAGGCGGCTGGCAGGGCGCTCGCGGCGGTGGTCATCAGGGCGCCGAGGATTCCGCCAACTTGAGTGGAGTTGGAGTTATTCGATGGGGCGGGCGGCGGCGGTGCGGCCAACGAACCCACCGTGCATCGGTCTGTTGCCGGCGCATACTGGGGAATGCGATCGCTGCCGGTGGCGATGCCGTTGCGGTAGTGCGTGATGATCTCATACCCTGTGATGACCCGCCCATTGATGGTGATCAGACCCGGTCCCGCGAGCGATCCGTCCGAGCGCATGGTCAGCACCAGCGGAGTGGGACTGGTGGCGAGCGTGACCTTCAGCGCGCCGGCCGTCTTGTTGAGCGTGTAGACATAGCCATCATTGGCCAGCTTGCCGCAGCCGTTGAGGGTTCCGGAGTCACCCCCGAAGGAAACATTCGTTGCGACCCCGCCGCCATAAGTCCCGCTCAACACCACACCCGCGCGCCCTGGACCGGTGATGCTTTCGAGGCCTGTGCCGCCGGTAATCATATCCATCAATCCGCTGCCCAAACCTTTGCCGACGCAGGCCAGGTTGTCGCCCCCGAGCTCCAGGCAGCGGCGTGTTGCGACTGCGGTCGGGTCATTGGACATCGGCATCGCCTGCCCATTCACCATTCCCACACCGGCAGACTGCTGCTGTTGCGCTTGTTGCAGATCCTGCATCTGCTGGTTGTACATCCTCTGGGCGCTGGCCTGGAGACCCCCATTGGCATTGTTGAGGGCCGCGTTCGCCTGTGTTCCCATCAGCTGCTTGGGCCATGACGACATGAAGGCATCATTGAGGGAGTATTGACCTTCCTTCAAGCTGAAGGCCTTTACTTCGTCCGCTGTGTGCGATTTGGTATAGTCCTGCCGCAGCTGATACGAAGCTCCGCGATAGTCTCCCATCAGCTTTGCCTCGCCCGGCGTAAAGGGGCCTCGGACATTGCGGTTGGTATGCACGCGATCGATGTAGCTGACAAGCTCGTCGAAGACGGCGATCTGGCGTGCCGCTGTATCGCCCGGATCGGACCCCTGGATCACCGACTCGACCTTCGCTACGGAAGGCATGTCGTCGGTGTAATTTGCGCCCGTAGGCATGCCGGGTTGCGCGAATGCATGAGCTGGCTGAAATCCGGTAAGCGAAAACAGGAGCGCTGTCAGCAACACAAGTTGCGTACGCGGCAGGGCAGACGCGGAGAGGGGCGAGACATTCATGGGAGCACTCCCGAAACAAATGCGATGGGCCCGATTTACGCAAAATAGTGCGGAGATGCCGCACACGTCAAGCAAACTTTGGGGGGCGAGTGCTCGACAGAATTAGGGGTTCTTGTTCAGGGCTTGACTGCGCGGTAGAGACCGGCAGTGCCGAAGGTATAGCTGGTCCAGGTTGCGTTTTTGAAACCGGCGGCCTCAATCATCTCTTTCATCCGTGGGGGACGGGGGAAGCGCTGGACGGAGTCAGGCAGGTAGGCGTACGCGCGCGGGGTGCCGGAGATGAGGCCGCCGAGGCTCGGCAGCGTGCGGCGAAAGTAAAGCGAATAGAGCCAGCCGATCACGCCATCGGGCTGGTTGCACTCGAGAATGGCTATCTCGCCGCCGGGGCGCAACACGCGATGAAGCTCCGCGAGACCAGCGGTGTAGTCGGCGAGGTTGCGAAAGCCGAAGGCGAAGGTGATTAGATCGAGCGAGGCGTCAGGGAACGGAAGGTTCAGCGCATCGGCCTCAAGCGCGATGATGTTATGGCCGTCGAATTTGGGCCGGGCGAGCGCAAGCATCTTCGGCGCGAAGTCGGCGGCGACCAGGGGCATGATCCCGCTCCTCTCTGTCATCCCGAGCGTAGGCGCTAGCGCCGAAGTCGAGGGACCTGCAGCTTCAGGAAGCTGCGGACGGTGCTTGTTGAGGGCAAGAGTGAGGTCGCCGGTTCCGCAGCAGAGATCGAGCACAAGAGCATCGGGCCGCGCCAGGATAGTCCGGAGCGCGCGAGCCGTGCGCGTCCACCAGAAACGATCAAGACCGAAACTGAGGAGGTGGTTGGCGCGGTCGTAAGTGGGCGCAATCGTGTCAAACATTGCGCGGATGCTCTGCGGCACCTCATCAGGCGATGCGGCACCCTCAGGACGAGCTCCGGGCGCGATGATTGTGGGATCCGTTTGCACTGCAACCATCTTAACTGCTGGTCCCAGAGGAGATTTTTCGCACACTTTGTGCCTGCTCGGCTATTCTGGCTTGCGCCAGGAGGATCGCATGCTCGACGTTCACCCACCGCATACGCGCATGGAAGGCTTCAGGGATTTCCTGCTCCATCTGCTGACAATCACCATCGGTTTGCTGATCGCGCTGGGGCTGGAAGGCTGTGTGGAATGGCAATATCATCGGCACCTTGTGCGTGAGGCCAACGATGGACTGCGCGCCGAGATCGCGCAGAATATCAAGACACTCGATTCCATGCGGCAGCCGATCAAAGACCAGCAGAAGGAGATGGACGATGACCTGAAAACGCTTGCGGAGATGCGGGCCCACCCGGGCGCCAAGGGCAACGCGCTCTCGTTTGGGTTCGCGATCCATAGCTTCGACCAAACGGCATGGAAGACGGCCCAGACTACGGGAGCGTTTGCTTACATGCCGTATGACGACGCAAGCAGATATGCCGATATCTATGGTGGTCAGGAACAGTTTGTACAGGTGGAGCAACAGGTCGTCGAAGCGACGTTGCAAGCCGCGGCGATTCCGGCAAGCGAGCCAGATGACTGGCGACCGGCACCGGCGCAGATTGATGAGATGATCGATCGCACACAGATTGCCAAAATGCGGCTGTATTTCCTGAGTGGCCTGTTGGATGGACTCGACAAGGTCTATCACAAGGTCTGATGCGCGCGCAGCGAACTTAAAGTCAACGCATCGTCGCGAACATGTCCTTTGCTGCTCCCAGCAGTTCTTTGTCGGTCACGTCGTAGACGACCTCGGTAGAACCGATGCCGGTTGCGAGCACGAAGGCGCGGCGGCCGCTGCGCTTCTTCTTGTCGCCTGAGGTGAGCGCGACAAGCTTGTCCGGCGATGCCTTGAATGGTGGGATTGGGCCATAGCGCAGGATGAGGTTTGCCATGCGCGCGAAGTCGTCGTGCGTAATGCGTTTGCGCGCGAGCGAAAGGTGCAGCGCGGCGATCATGCCCCAGGCGACGGCCTGTCCATGCAGTAGCGTTTTGTAGCCGGTGGCTGCTTCGATCGCGTGGCCCAGCGTATGGCCGAAGTTGAGGACCATGCGCAGGCCCGATTCGCGCTCGTCTTTGGAGACGACATTGGCCTTCACCTTCACGCTGGCGGTGACAACCTTCGCGACCGCGGCAGGATCGGGACCAGATTTTGCGTGCGCGCCGGCGCCAAGAATGGCATCGGCGTTCTGTTCGAGGTAGCGGAAGAGTTTCGCGTCATAGATGATTCCGGCTTTAATTGCCTCCTGCAAGCCGGCGCGGAGTTCCGCCGCAGGCAGCGTGCCCAGGACATCGATGTCCGCCAGCGTTGCCAGCGGATGATGGAAGCTGCCGATGAGGTTTTTGCCGGCGAGCAGGTTGACGCCGGTTTTGCCACCGAGTGAAGAGTCAACCTGCGCGAGCAGTGTCGAAGGAATGCCGATGTAGCGGATGCCGCGCATGTAGATGGCGGCTAGGAAGCCGGTCAGGTCGCCGATGACGCCGCCGCCGAAGGCGAGGAGGATGGAGTCGCGATCTGCGCCCGCTGCGACCAGTTGCTCGGCGAGTGACTCGACTTGTGCCAGGCGCTTGTGCCGCTCACCTGCGGGAAGGAAAAGGACAAGGGGGTGAGCGTCGCGCGGAAAGGATGCGAGGAACCGCTCATGCCAGAGCGCCCATATCTCGGGCGAGGTAATAACGAAGGTCTTCAGAGGCCTTGGCGCGGCGAGCTTGCGCAGGCGCGGATAGAGCGAGCCGAGCAGGCCCGGCGCGATGACAACGTCATACACAGCCTGCGGAGTGGTGACACGAACAGAGGACATGAGGTTGAGCTTAATGGTATCGCAGCAAACATTGCGGGCCGCATCGGTGTGCGCTCTGTGCGTTAGCCTGAAGAGATGGGTGAGCCGGACTTCCTGATCGTGGGAGCAGGCATCGCCGGATTGCGTGCGGCCGCGGAGCTGGCGCGATCGGGGCGTGTGCTGGTCGTGACCAAAGAGGCGCTGGGCGAGTCGAACACCGCCTATGCGCAGGGCGGCATTGCTGTCGCGATGGAGGGCGAGGAAGATGTCGCCCTGCATCTGGAAGACACCATCGCCGCGGGTGACGGGCTGGTGGATCGGGATGCTGCGGCTGTTCTGGTGGAAGAAGGGCCGCGACGGGTGGAGGAGCTGCTGGCGTGGGGCACGGGCTTCGACCGCGAGCACGGCGAACTGATGCGGACGCGCGAGGGTGCGCACAGCCGCTCGCGCATTCTGCATGCGCACGGCGACGCGACGGGGCGGGAGATTGCGGTCTCGCTGCTGCAGCATGTACGAACGCTGCCGAATGTTGAGTTGTGCGAGTGGACAACGACGGTCAGTCTTATCGTCGAGAACGGGCGGGTGGTTGGCGCGAGGCTGCTCGATCCTTCCGGCAATTTACGCGATGTGCGGGCGAGCGCCGTGCTACTGGCCAGTGGAGGAGCAGGGCAGGTCTACAGCGAAACCACCAACCCGGCCGTAGCGACCGGCGATGGGATCGCGATGGCCTACCGTGCGGGAGCGGAGCTGATGGACATGGAGTTCATGCAGTTCCATCCCACGGCGTTTGCGCTGCCGGGTGCGTCGCGCTTTTTGATGAGCGAGGCTTTGCGCGGCGAAGGCGCGTGGCTGGTGAATGCGGAGGGCGAGCGCTTTATGCAGCGGTATGACACCCGCATGGAGCTTGCACCGCGCGACATCGTGGCGCGTGCGATCGCACATGAGGCATTGGGCGGCCCGGTGTATCTGGACATGCGCTCGATCGCCGCGCGGATGAATCTGAAGGCGCGGTTTCCCGGCATATCTGCCTTTCTTGCGCAATATGGACTGGAGTTGGCA
Source organism: Acidobacteriaceae bacterium (assembly GCA_035552995.1). Lineage (GTDB taxonomy): Bacteria > Acidobacteriota > Terriglobia > Terriglobales > Acidobacteriaceae > Edaphobacter. Next base: position 26,497 of record DATNEM010000182.1, read on the forward strand.
GGGGGTTTGATTCCCGTCTTGCCCGCCGCGCATTACCTGATGGGCGGAGTGCGCACGGACACGCATGGGCGGACTTCGTTGCGGGGCCTCTATGCCGCAGGCGAGTGCGCGTGCACCGGTGTTCATGGGGCGAACCGGCTGGCAAGCAATTCTCTCCTGGAGGGCCTGGTGTTCGGTGCGAGAGCCGCGGAGGCAATGAAGGAAGAGTCCTCAGTTCTCAGTTCTCAGTTGTCGGAAAAGGGTGGTGCCGAGCGAGAAGCGGATGTAAGTGAGGACGGCGTCAGTTGGCGCAGAAGCGACGGGGATGCGGAGCGGTGGATCGAGAAACTACGGACGCTGATGTGGCGCGAGGCGGGGTTGTTGCGAAATGCTGACGGGTTGCGGCGTGCCACGGCCGAGCTTGCGGTTCTTCAGCAGTCGATGCCCAATGGCCACACGCGCCGTGAGATTGAAGCAAGGAGTCTACATACGGTTGCGAAGGTCATGGTGCAGTCCGCATTGGCGCGTGAGGAGAGCCGTGGCGCACACTTCCGCACGGACTTTCCCGCGCACGCCGATATGGCGCGGCATTCGGTACTTCGTAGCGGCGAACTGCTGTTCGAGCAGCAGGAGGGATGCGCATAGATTATTCCGTCTGTAACGCAGTTATCTTCCGTGCCGGAATAGTGTGGACGTTTCCTCGCCGGCGGCGCACGGCTCAGCCTCAGCGTCTTCTTCTGCGAGGTGAGCAACACCGGACCAAAGTGTCCGGAACGCGGGCCGTAGTGCGATAACTTCGGCCTGAAGTGAATTGCAGTAGAGGATCTCCAGGGGCCGCGGATTCTTGTTGAGAGACGTCTCGACACGATCCAGCAGCTTTTCCATAACCCCAGCGGCGAACGGATTGTAGAGATAGATCAGGCTGGGCGATGCAGGCAGATCGAAGTTCGCGGCGTCCGCGCAGAGGATGCGCGTCGGGCGCAGCGCCAGGCCAGTGTTGCGAAAGTTTGCAAGATTATTTTCCGCGATCCTCACCAGGCCCTGGTCGAGCTCAATGCCGATGATCTCGCGGAAGGGCAGCGCCGCGGCCATGAGAAGTGTGCGCCCCTTGCCGCAGCCAATATCAATGAACGTGTACTCGTCGATTGGCCGCTCGGGTGGCGACTTCGCCCAAATCTCCAGCAGCGCGGCGAAGCGCGATGGAGGCGTAGCGCAGTAAGCAGTTGCTTCCAGCGCGTGAGGATGACCATGCGAAAGATGCGGGGCGGTAATCAGGCCACCGGTGTCCACCGAATGCAACGCGTCAAACGGATGCATCGAGGGGTTCGGGAGTGGATCGTTCACCTCGCCGAGCCGCGACGCTGCCTGACGCAAAGATCCCATCACGCCGCGATGGTGCAACGACCATCGGAGCTTGGCCATGGCTGTGCGCAGAGCGGGCATCCCGCTTTGGATGTTAGCGAGCGTTGTGGCGGTTGTGGAACGGCAGTGTGGGATCGATTTGGGCGAAAAAAGAGGGAGCGTCACAGTTATGGACGCTCCCAGTGCGGCTGATCGCGCGAAAAGCCGCTTGGAGGAAGTGGTGCGGAGAAAGTCAGATGTTGGAACGTTCGGCAAACTGGTTACGCAGGGAGATGGCGAAGATCGCCAGAAATCCAAAGGCAGCGGGAGTAAACAAGAGGTACATGGGGAGAACTCCTTTTGAAGCTTGTTTGCCTATGCGAGAAGCAAAGGGCGTGCCAAAGTCCACAGATGGTTGCGCAATCCGCATAAGCGACAGTGGATGAGCGAGTTAGTAGCCGCGTGGTCGGCAGGGGCCGATTTTGAGGCATACGCAGTGCTATTCACGGAGCTCGATTGGGAAAAGCAGTTCCCACGAGCGTGGGCAGTCTGCTTCCCATAGCAAACGAATTACGCCGACGATTACTCCTGTTGGTTATGCGGCAACGTCTGGCTTGCGGAACAACAGGGAGGCGGCGACCGTGATTCCGAGCAAGGCGAGAATGACCGCGAGAGAAAGCGCTGCGCCTACTTCAAACCACCGCGATGCCAGCATCTTGACCGCCGCGAAAGCAAGCACCGCGGCGAGGCCATAGTGCAGAAAACGCAGCCGCGCCAGGCTCGCGATGAGCAGGAAGTAGAGCGAGCGCAGCCCGATCACCGCCATGATGTTGGAGGTGTAGGCGAGGAAGGGGTGTCGCGTGATGGAGAGCACGGCGGGAATGGAGTCGAGGGCGAAGACAACGTCGGTGAGCTCAATGGCGACGAGGCACAGGAAGAGGATGGTGGCCATGCGGCGGCCATTCTCGCGGGTGAAGAAGCAGTCCTGACGCGTGCTGATGGGATGCACCCGCTGAAGCCATGCGATCCAGCGCGGCGGTGCTTCTTCCTCTTCCGGTTTGGACGGGATCAGCAGCCGGACGGCGGCGATCAGGAGAATGCCCGCGAAGATGTATGTGACGAAGGCGAAGCGCTGCAACAGCGCGATGCCTCCGGCGACGAAGAGGCCCCGCATCACCATGGCGCCGGCTACGCCCCAGAAGAGCACGCGCGGCTGGCGGACGCGGTCGATGCGGAAGAAGCGGAAGAGCAGCAGGAAGACAAAGAGATTGTCGATGGAGAGCGACTGTTCGAGTGCGTATCCGGCGAGATATTGCACGCTGGCGGTGCCGTCCATTTCGTGGCGGATGAACAGTGCGAAGCCCAGCGCTGCCGCGGTCCACAATATGGTGGCCGCGACGGCGGTGTGCTGGGGATTGCGCCCCAGGTGGCGCTGGCGACGGGCAAAGAAATACTCCAGCGCCAGAAGCACCAGCAGAACAAGGTGGAAGCCGACCCAGTCTGCAATTGGCGTGTCAGAGTTGAGCGGCGGGGCAGGCACGATTCGATGCTATCGCGTGAAAGACATTGGGCGCGAACTAACGCTGCTGGTTGATGAGCCGTATGGTTTCCAGAAAGAGATCCGCGGAGGTCTGGAGCGACTGCGCGCTGATCTTGTCGATCGTGTCCTTGGCGGTGTGGTGCCATGCGGCATCGCCGATTTTAGGGTCGAAAGGCCCGTAGTCGGAGTCGATCACGTCCAGGGAGGGCACGCCGCGCTCGAGAAACGGCAGATGGTCGTCCTGCTCGTCGCCCTGCGTCTTGAAGATATTGGCAGTGTGGCGTGTGTTGACCGCGGCCTGGCGGAAGATGGAGCGCAGCCACCCGGTCGATTGCTCATCTTCCAGGATGTCGAGGTCCTTGTCGCCGATCATGTCAGCAACGAGCAGAGCCTTGACGCGCTTCAATGTCCCGTCAGCATCCCACTTTGCAGCGAGATGCCGAGTGCCGTAGGTGTGGTCAACCTGGCCCTGATAGTTCCAGTCCTTGACTGCCTCCTCGCCATCGTCGAAGACCAGCCAGACGGCATATCCCTGCGGCGGATGCGCGCGCAGATATTCGCCGATGGCAATCAGCAGGGCTGTGGTGCAGGCGCCGTCATTCGCGCCTACAAAGTTGATGTTGCGCAGCGGGTAGTTGGTTTCGTAGTGGGTTACGAGAACGATGGCGCCGTCGCGCTTGCCGGGGAATTTGACGATGAAGTTACGCATCGTCTGCTGGCCGGCGGGGGTGTTGGCGGCGAACTGGGCCACCTCGAAGTTGCCGTGCGCGGCCTCGGGCTTGAAGTGGTCCTTGATGAACTTCTCGGCCGCTGCGTGGCCCGGCGAGCCGTTGTAGCGTTTCGGGGCGACGCTGAGAAATTGCTTCGTCAAGGCGAGGATCGACTGGCCGGAGATGAGGCCGGTGGGGGCTTGGGCGGGAGCGGCGGTAGCCGGTGCCAGTGCAAGGACCACCAGAGTGATCAGCACCGAAAGGCAAATGCGGCGGTCCCTTGATTCGCGCTTCGCACTCGCCCGGGATGACGGCATCATTGTTCGGCTCATGCGGGTTTGGGTTCTCCCGCTTTGTTGCGGCGGTCGGGATGGAAGTACCAGGCGACGGCGACGCCAAGGAAATAGAGCGCGAGCATGGGGCTTGCGAAGAGACACATCGTGATCGGGCTTGGGTCCGGGCAGATGATGGCTGCGATGAGGAAGATGGCCAGGATGGCGTAGCGGAAGTGCCGCAGCAGGAATTTCGCGTCCACGATGCCGAAGAGTGAGAGGAAAAAAATCAGGATGGGCAGCTCGAAACAGATGCCAAGGCCGAGGATGATGGCGAGAAAGAAGCCAGTGTAGTCGTCAATAGTGATGATGGCATGGAAGTGTTGGCCGAAGTCGCCGATGAGGGCCTTGAGCGCGACGGGCAGCAGCCAGTGATAGCCGAGGAATGCGCCGGTCAGGAAGAGAGAGACCGTGGCTGTCATGAATGGCCAGACGTACTTCTTCTCATGCGCGTACATGCCGGGCGAGATGAAGAGCCAGATCTGATAGAGGATGAAAGGCGAGGCCAGGATCGCGCCGCCGAAGAGCGCGGTCTTGATGTAGAGATTGATGGGATCGGTGGGGTGGGTGTAGTTGAGGTTCTGATGGAGGTCGGTGAGCGGTTTTTGAATGATGCCGTAAAGCCGCACATGAAAGAGCCATGCGACCAGGAAGCCGCCCGCGAGAAAGTAAATCGCATAGAGGAGCCGCTTACGCAGCTCTTCCAGGTGCTCCATCAGGCTCATGCCGGGGAGTTCGGCGCGGTCGGTGACGGCCTTGCGCGCGCGGTCGATGGGATCGAAATCAGCCATGCAGGGTTTCTGTCTCGAGTTCTGCTTCGCGGGCGGCAGTTTCGGCGGGCAGGTTCTGGCTTTCGCCGAATGAAAGCTGCGCCTGATCTTCATCGGGTATGGACCGCGGCGAGCGTGCAATCGGAAGCCCCGTTTCGGGCGGCATGATGGTCAGATCGCCGGAGGTGGCGATCGGTGCTGGTTCGGGTGCGGGCGCGGGTTCGCTGGAATCCGAGAAACTGGCATCAGCCCCGTGGAAATCATCGGTGACCGATGAGGTCTCCGGGTAGCGCGTGTCTTCGGCGGGAAACTCAGTTGAAGAGCCCGGCGCGATCTCACCTTCAGCTGCGGAGGCGAAGTTCGGTGCGTCTGGCGGCGTATGGGGCTCGGCGTGCGGCGCTATCCTGTTGGCGTTGGCGGCTTCGAGTGCGGCGACCTCCTTCTGCCGGTCGGCCTGCTCGGAGATGCGAAGTTCTTCTTCCATCTGCGAGCGGAACTCATTGGAGGCGCGGCGGAAGTCCGCCATCAGCTTGCCCAGCTGGCGCGCGAGCACCGGCAGCTTCTTCGGCCCGAAGAGAAGCAGTGCGAGGATCACGATGAAGGCGCTGTCGCCGAAGCCCGGCATGGTGCATCCATGATACGGCGAGCGAAGCCGGCAAACAATCGCGCATCGCGGAGGCCTGCCGGATCGTCTAAACTAAGGAAGTGCGGTCTCGATGACCGCGCATGAAGTGGGCGGCAACAACCCCGCGGACTGGGTGCAGGCTGGAAGGCCGACACAGCGAGTTCGCTGCATGCCCGAGACAGAACGAGCTTTCAACATCCCCGTTTCGGACGCGAGCGCAGTTTGGCTCGAAGGACTGCTTGGACCGCGCACGCGTGGCCGAGACTGAAGGCGGCAGAAGTGAGTGGATTGATTCTGGAAGAGGCGCCCGCGCGTGCGGGCGAGGCATGTTCTCTCGATAACTATCTTGTCCAGCCGGACGAGTCGATGGAGCAGCGCATCGCGGAGGCCCGCGCAAAGCTGGCCGGCGATGTGGTGGTCCTCGGGCACCATTACCAGCGCGATGAGGTAATCCGCTTCGCGGACTTCACCGGCGACAGCTACAAGCTGGCAAAAGCAGCGGTCGAGACCGACGCCCGCTACATCGTATTCTGCGGCGTGCACTTCATGGCGGAGACTGCGGACGTTCTCGCGCGGCCGTGGCAGCAGGTGATGCTGCCGGACCTGAACGCCGGTTGCTCCATGGCGGACATGGCCGAGATCGGCCAGGTGGAGGATTGCTGGGAGACGCTGGAGAGGCAGTTGTCAGTTGTCAGTTCTCAGTTGCCAGAAGGGGCCGGTAAAGCTGATCTTGCGAAGAAGGCGCAGATCGTTCCGCTGACGTACATGAACTCGGCAGCGAACATCAAGGCTTTTTGCGGTGAACGCGGCGGGCTCGTGTGCACCTCGTCGAATGCAGGCGCGGCCTTCAAGTGGGCGTTTGAGCGCGCGGAGAAGATTCTCTTTTTACCTGACCAGCATTTAGGCCGAAACACGGCCTTCGCCATGGGAATTCCGCTGAGCGAGATGGCGGTCTGGGACCCGTATCAGCTCAACGGCGGCATCACGCCGGAGCGCCTGCGCGCCGCGAAGGTAATTCTGTGGAAGGGCCATTGCAGCGTGCACCAGCGCTTCTTGCCGGAGCATGTAGACCGAGTGCGGCGCGAGAGCCCGGAGACCAAGGTGATCGTTCATCCGGAGTGCCGCTGGGAGGTTTGCCAGAAGGCGGACGCGCTGGGCTCGACCGAGCGCATCATCGACATCATTGAGCGCGGGCCGGAAGGTTCGCGGTTCGCTGTCGGCACGGAGATACATCTGGTCAATCGATTGGCGAAGCGGTTTGCGCCGCTGGGTAAGCATGTGGAGACGTTGGATGAGTCCGGCTGCCTGTGTACGACGATGTATCGCATCTCTCCGCAGCATCTGGCTTGGACGCTGGAGAATCTCGTCGAGGGAAATGTGGTGAATCGCATTCGCGTGGACGAAGAGCAGAAGCACTGGGCGCGCGTCGCCCTGGACCGCATGTTGCAGATCGGACGATAGGAGTTTAATCAAACAGAGAAGGAGCCTGCCCATGAAAGCTCGCTATGAAGTCGCCAAGCTCGCGCCCGCCGGGTATAAGGGTTTGCTGGAGATCGAGCGCTACTTGAAAACGTGCGGCGTGGAGGAGAACATCCTGCACCTGATGAAGCTGCGCGCATCGCAGATCAATGGATGCGCATTCTGTCTGGACATGCATTGGAAGGACCTGCGCGCGATCGGCGAAAGCGAGCGCCGGCTCTACTCGCTCGATGCGTGGCGCGAAAATGAGGAGCTCTACAACCAGCGCGAGCGAGCTGCGCTGGCGTGGTGCGAGGCGATGACGAAGATTACTGAGGGGCATGTCCCGGACGCCGTCTACGACGAGCTGACACAGGTATTCAACGAGAAGGAGATCGCCGACCTGACACTGGCTGTCGCGGCGATCAATAGCTGGAACCGCATCGCAATTGGTTCGCGGATGGTGCCGGGTCTGTATCAGCCGATGAAGAAGGCCCCGCCGGCCCCGGAGCAAACCGCCGCGGATTGAGCTGCGGAGTTACGGTTTGCCGCCGGGATTCCATGACGGTTTCCAATTGGTATCTGCAAGCCAGCAGATCGGCTCGACCATAGAGCCGATCGCGTTGATCATGTGCGGGAAGTCGATGCCACTGAGGTCGTCCGACGGCTGGTGGTAGTCCTTGTGCAGGCCGAAGCTGGAGACGGTCTGCGCGATGATCCCGGAGCGGGCGAGCGCGTAATTGTCCGAACGCTGAAAGAACTTCTGCGTGGGGTGCGGATCGGCGACGAGATGCGCGCCGTGACGGGCGAGTTCCGGGCCGAGGTCGGAGCGCTCGTATCCGGTGAGCCACAGTGCGTTCTCTGGGTCCTGCACCGCAGCATCGGGACGGCCGATCATTTCAAACTCCAGGTTCGCGACGATTGAGGAGGGCGGCACGGGCGGCCGCTTGAGGAAGCCGGCATTGCCGAATCCGCCCAGCTCTTCTGAGCCGAACAACGCAAACACAATGGTGCGTCGTGGCCGGGGCATTGCGGCGAGTTCATGCGCGAGCGCGAGCACTGCCGTGGTTCCGGAGGCATCGTCGTCCGCGCCGTTGTAAATCGTATCGCCTGCTGGATTCGCGGGACCGACGCCAAGGTGATCGAGATGCGCGGACAGCAGGATGGTTTCGCCGGATGGGTCCGTTCCGCGCAGAATGCCGATCGCGTTCCACGTCTCGCTGCGGTCGGTATCTTCAAACTTAGCCTCGCGGCGGGCGGTGGTTGAGCGCTGATCGGGCGTAAGGGCAATCTTCTGGAGGAAACTTCCGGGATCGC
>DATNEM010000183.1:0-5939 GCA_035552995.1 Acidobacteriaceae bacterium
TGCCTTCCTCTGGAACCCGGCCGCCTACCGGAAGTTTCCGAAAAAGTCGCCGCCGGGCCTCTACCGCCGATATGCAATCAAGCGACCATACGGCGTTCCCACGTCCCCTGAATATGACACTTTCGTGTACGCGAACTTCTCGCAGCCGAGAGTCAGAGCTGCTGCCCAGGCACGGTGACCTCGCTCTGCCGGCTTTGTTGCCGCGCCAGCAGCCACTGTTCGTACTCCGCCTTCAACGACGACCCGGGCCGCCGTGAGCCCGCCTTCTGCTGCGCGAGATGCTCCTGCCACGCGCGTGCATCGTCCGCGGTAGCCGCCTTCAAAATGGGCGAAGGAGGTGCCTCAATTGGCTTGACTACCTTTTTCACCTCGTCACCGCTGAAGAGCCAGTAGCGTTCGAATACCGCAAACCCGATCACCGCGTAGCGCAGAATCCGAAAGAACGGACTGAAGAAAGCAATAATTGCAACCCACGTCAGCGCCTCCGCGCTCGGGTGGCTGCGGAGAACCAGTAGCGGAAGATAGTATCTTGCCAGACCCAGCGGCAGCACGATCGTGAGGCACGCAATATGGGTGAAGGCGGTGTGGACAAACGGTAATGACACCGCCGCATCGCGCTCTCCCGTCAGGATCAGCCACGCAAGAAAAAGATGGTAGGAAACCAGCAGATAGACCAGAATCGACCAGAAGCCATGCGGCGCCAGGCTGCCCGCAAAATACCCGAGCAGTCCGGCGACGAACAGCGCAGCCAAATCGCTGCCCTCCAGGTTCAACCACGCTGAAACACCCATCGTTGCCCTCGCATTTTTCTTTCTCCGAGGATTCTGTTGCGGCGTTATCGGTTGGAAGCGAGGCCAGCCTATCACGCCGTAAGTCTCTCCTCACAGGTTTTCTTCTGCTCCGATCCTCTACACTCGTAACCTGCGCGGAAATCTTTCGCGGGCCTCATTCTTGTCTGCCCAATGCCCGATGACTTCACCCAACTCGTCAAGCAGCAGTCCGACATCGTCCGCATCGTGGGCGAATACGTCAAGTTGCGCAAGACCGGCGCGCAGAACTATACCGGCCTCTGCCCGTTCCACAAAGAAAAGACGGGCTCCTTCTCCGTCAACGCCACGCACGGTTACTTCCACTGCTTCGGCTGCCATGAGAAGGGCGATGTCTTCACCTTCGTGATGAAGATGGATGGCCTCAGCTTTCCCGAAGCTGTCCGCGCCGTCGCAACCAAAGCCGGCATCCCGCTCCCCAAGCGCGAATTCTCTTCACCGGAAGAGGCCCGCGACGCCGGCCTGCGCCGTCAGTTGCTCGATGCACATGAGGCGGCGACGCAATACTTTGAGGCGCAGCTCAAATCACCCGAAGGCGCTCGCGCGCGCGAATATCTGACCACCCGTGGCGTCTCACCTGAAACCATCAAGACCTTCCGCATCGGCTATGCGCCCGAGGACTTCAACGCCATGCGCGACGCTATGCGCGCGCACTTCAGCGAAGAGACGCTCCGCGCGAGCGGCCTCTTCAGCGTGAAGGAGCAGGCGAACGGCTCGCCCGGCCCCATGTATGCGCGCTTCCGGAAGCGCATCACCTTCCCCATCGCGAACGAGGCCGGCAAGGTCATCGCCTTCACGGCTCGCGCGCTCGACGCGAAAGACGAGAAGGGCCGCGACATTCCCAAGTACCTCAACTCGCCCGAAGGCCCGCTCTACTCGAAAGGCAGCGTGCTCTTCAACCTCGACAAGGCCAAGGGCGACATGCGCTCCGCCGATTTCGCGCTCCTCGTCGAAGGTCAGATGGACTGCATCTCGGTTTACATGGCCGGCATTCACAACGTTGTCGCCGTCTCCGGCACCGCATTCACTGAGGCGCAGGTTCGCCTGCTCGCACGCTTCACCAAACGCGTCATCGTGAACTTCGATCCCGACGCAGCCGGCTCGAACGCCGCCGAAAAATCCATCGCGCTTCTCACTGAAGAGGACTTCGACGTCAAGATTGTCACCCTCGAAGGCGGCCTCGACCCCGACCGCTTCGTACGCGAGCACGGCATCCAGGCCTACGGCGCGGCACTGCGCAACGCCAAGCGCTACTCCGACTACCTCATCGAGCGCGCGCGCCAGCTCTTCCCCGGCCACACCGCCGAGGCCAAGGTGAAGGCGCTGAACTTCCTGCTGCCGCACATTCGACGCATGGCGCATCCCATCCGCCGCAGCCAGTTTGCCGACGATGCCGCCAACAAGCTCGGCATCGACTCCGCCCTCATGCGCCAGGAACTCAAGCAGGCCGCCGCGCAGCGCACCGAAAGCATCCCCACGCACCGCGCCGAACCAGTCACGGAAACCGAGCGCATCCTGCTCCGCGCGCTCGTCCTTCCCGAAGGCGATCCAATCCGCGAACTTGCCGCCGGCTCCCTCGCCGCGCACCCGGAGTGGATCGCCGACCTCGCCACCGCCGACCTGCTCGACGCGCTCGCCAATGCGCCCGCTCCGCCCAACCCGCTCGATGCAGCGCACTCCGATGAGCTGCGCGCGCATCTCGCACACACGCTGGACCACGCTCCACCGCAGAGTGATCCGTTGCAAGTGGAAGGAGCCATCGAGACTCTGAAGTATCGAAGTCTCGAACGTCACCAGCGCGAACTGCGTCACCAGATCGCCGAAGCCGACCGCCGCGGCGACAAAGACGCGCTCGAAAGCCTCATGGCCGAAAAGGTCGACATCGACCGCAAGCTGCGCACTCGCTAGCAGGCCCAACCACGCGACCTGCCGCGACGATATGATTGAGCAATGAACCTCATCAACAGGGCCCTCCTCTGTGCCAGGGCCTACACCGGACTGGACTATCTGAATCGGCGGACTGAGAACCTCCTCGACAAGCCTAAGGAGCTTGTTGCGGAATGCTTCGGATATTGCGATGGCTTCCTCGCGCCGGTCCAGGTCCCGGAGGAGATGGAGTTGTTGCTGGCGGACGTTCGCCAACTCGCACCGAAGCGGATCCTCGAGATCGGAACCTGCAAAGGGGGTAGCCTTTACATGTGGACGCGGCTGGCCCAGCAGGACGCAACGGTTGTGAGCGTCGATCTCCCCGGAGGGAAATATGGCGGCGGCTACTCAAAGCTTCGCACGCCGATCTATCAGCGTTTCGCACGGGCCCAGCAGCATCTACATCTGTTGCGCGCCAACTCGCACGTGCCGCAGACGCTGGAGAACGTAAAGCGCATCTTTGGCGGCCAAGAGGTCGACTTCCTATTCATTGACGGCGACCATAGCTACGAAGGAGTCAAACAGGACTGGGAGATGTATTCGCCGCTGGTGCGCAAGGGAGGGCTGGTTGTATTCCACGACGTGGCTGGCAACTACGGCGAGACGCATGCCAAGCGCGTCTGGGACGACGTCAAGACCGGTTACTCTCATCGGGAGTATATGTTCCACCCCGAAGGCTTCTACGGGATCGGAGTGCTCTGTAAGTAGGGATCAACCCGCGGCCACTCCGCCCAGGATTTGTCCGGCCTTCCTCTTCCACTCAGCCGCAAAGCGTTGATCCAGCTCTCCATTGCGAGCAACGGTCGCAAGTTCGTCTGTTTCGCCCGTCAGATCGATGGCTACGAATTTCTTCCGGAAGTATTGCAGATCTGCAAGCCGCGGATAGTTGCCCGGCCCCGCCGTGCTTCCGAAGTCTAGAAACAGATGTTGCCGGTACCAGGGCGTGGTGTACACGTTGATGTTGGCGCCCCCGTTGTATCCGTGAACAAATGCTTTCGCATTCACGCTCCTCAGCTTCTCAATGAAGTACTCTCGCCCCAGCAGATGAAGTGCCGAGCGGAGGAACCTCGCATTGATGGCAGCTTGATCGTAGAGCTTCGCCAGAAACAGCCCTTGTTTGCGTAAACATGCGCGGTAGCTTTCGAACGACGGGTCCTTGATGTTGCTGAAGTAGGGGTATTCCTCGAACAGGCGAATATCTACAGCACCACGCGCGCACAGCTCCGCAATTGCCTGCGGCGTGATGCCATACGATCCGCAGAACACAATCCTCCGGCGCCCAAACAACAGGCCCGCAGTCTCGCGCCGCCTGCCTTTGCTTTGCATCACGTTCTTCAGCGGCATCAGGAGCGCCTTTACGCGCGCACCTGCCAGTATCGCCGAGCTGCGAACATCGAGACTCAGGGGAGCACCGTCGAATCGCATCGGGCCCTCTGGATAAAGCCCCTCTACGCGCGCATCGAGCTGAGACGAGCACGACCTCTCGCCTACTGCCAGCGCAACAATATCGGCCTTCGGCGCAACAGCCGGGCTCATGCGCTCCATCTCCGCCGCGTCGCGCATCCCGTCCCAGAAGATGAAGAAATATTTTGTCCGCCCGTGGCCCGGGGTGCGCGTATGAGCAGGCAGCAGCCGCGGATCGTCGAAAAAAATTACCCTGTCAAAGCCTTGCACCGCTTTCACGATCGCCGGATTCGACCGCAGCCCAAGGTATGCCCACCAATCCTTCGATGTGCCGAGGTACATGCTGATCTTCATCGGCAACTCAGTGTGCTGGTCCGCGTGAAATTCGTTCCTGGCAGGCCGCGTTGCCGAACAAGATGCATACGCCATCTACGGTATCATCGGCCCAAGAGGAGCTCGATCTTTGGATGCCACGACGAAGCGACGCCTGGTTTGGAGTTTTCTCTCCAACTGGGTCTCGCGCCTTGCATCGACCATCATCCAACTCGTCCAGGTTCCGGTCTTCTTCCATTTCTGGGCAACCAGCGTCTATGGCGACTGGCTAATCATCAACGCGCTGCCCTCCTACTTGGCTTTTTCCAGCATCGGCTTCGGCAGCGTGGCCTCCAATGAGATGACCATGCTGAACTCGGCAGGCGACCGGGAAGGCGCGCTGCGCGTCTTCCAGAGCTGCTGGTGGCTCATCGCGCTGGTCTGCTCCGCGGTAGGTGTCCTCATGGTGCCGGTTCTGGTCTTCATTCCGTTTGGATCAATCCTGAACGTCCACGCCATCAGCGAGTCGGACATCAAATGGATCGTCTTCTATCTGGGTGTCTCGGTGCTGCTGGGCCAGCTGGAGCAATTGATGAGCGCCGCTTATACGTGTGTGGCACGGTATTCCCTGGGTCAGTTCATCAAGAGCATTCTCACCCTCGCAGCCTTCTGCGCCATGATCATTCCAATTGTCCTTGGATACGGACCACGCACAACGGCCATGGTGTTTGCTGCAGCCAACTGCCTCGGCACGGTGGTGTTCGGTCTGCTGATGCGCCGTAACATCCCGTGGATCCGTTTCGGCTGGCGCCGTGCAAAGTTCAGCGAGATCCGAAGACTCGCACCGCTGGCCATCGCCTTCATGGGATTCCCCATCGGCAATGCGCTCAACCTCCAGGGTACGCTGATGGCGATTCAATACGCCCTTGGCCCCGTCGAGGTCGCCATCTTTGCCAGCGCGCGCACTGTCTCTCGCGTGGCCCTGCAGATGGTGCAGATGATCAACACCACCTTCTGGCCCGAGGTTTCGCTCGCCTATGGCGCTAGTAATCTGGATACCATTCGCGCCCTGCACCGCCGCGCCTGCCAGATGGCGGGGATCTTCGCGATCGCGGTCGCATTGGGCATGATGACTCTTGGCCCATGGTTCCTTACGCACTGGACCGGCGGGCACGTGCCTCCTAGCCGGCCTCTGCTCGCAATCCTGCTGCTGGTGGTCATCATTTATTCGCTCTGGTCCACCAGTTCGCTGCTGCCCAGCGCCACCAACCAGCATCAGCGCCTTGCGGCCTGGTACATCACGGCGACCGCCGTTACGGTTGTGCTTACCAATTTTCTTGCCCGCTGGAAAGGGCTGTACGGCGCCGCGGCATCCCTCGTGGTCAGCGAGGTCATCATGAACATCTATGTACTGCCCAACTCGCTGCGCATGGCGAACGATACCTTCCCGGCATTCCTCGCCAGCATGGC
>DATNEM010000184.1:0-3799 GCA_035552995.1 Acidobacteriaceae bacterium
CAGGACATGACCTTTAAGTATGGTCCCGGAGTTTCGAAATACGTAGAGATGAAGGAGCATCGCGACGAGCAGCAATGGTCGCCTGTGGTTTTCTTCGACCGCCCGCGCTGCATCCTGTGCTATCGCTGCGTGCGTGTCTGCGGCGAGGGCATGGACGTCTGGGCGCTGGCCGTTGAAAACCGCGCCGTCGGCAGCGTGATCGCGCCCAACAGCGAAGATCATCTGAACTGCGAAGAGTGCGGCATGTGCATCGACGTCTGCCCCGTCGGCGCACTCACCTCCGGAACCTACCGCTACAAGACCCGTCCGTGGGAGATGAACCACGTCGCCACCGTCTGCACGCATTGCGGCGACGGCTGCAAGACTACTCTCGGCGTGCGCACTGTGACGGAAGGCACGGAAATCATTCGCGGCAACAACCGCGACAAGAGCGGCGCGAACGGCGACTTCCTGTGCATCAAGGGCCGCTACGCTTTCGACTTCACAACCCACACGGAGCGCATCACCAAGCCGCTCGTCCGTCAGGCTGACGGCAAGCTCGCCCCAGTGACTTGGGAGGAGGCTCTTGAGACGGCGGGCCGTCACCTCAAACAGATTCGCGACGAACGCGGCGGAAAAGCCATCGGCGTCATCGGCTCCAACCGGACCACGAACGAAGAAAGCTACCTTCTCCAAAAGTTTGCGCGGTCGGTCCTCGGAACCAATAACATCGACCATCACCGCACCGCCGACTACGCGGCCTTTGCCGCCGCGTTGAAAGGCCACGCCGGGCGCGAGGCGTCGTTGCGCGACTTCCTCAACGCCCCTGCAATCCTCCTCATCGGCAACGACCCCACCGAGCAGCATCCCGCGCTCGCCTGGCAGATTCGCACGAACGTCCGCCAGAATCGTGCCCGGCTCTACGTCGCGAAGCACGCCGGTATCAAACTCCGACGCCAGGCCAAGGCCGAAGTTACGATTCCGCAGACCGCTTACGCCGCGTTCGTCCAGTACCTCACCGGCACGGAATCTGCCTTCGCAGGCGACGACACCACTGCGGCTTTCCGAGACGCCGTAAGCAAGGAAGAATCGCTCCTTATTGTCTTCGGCTCGGAACTGCGCGGTCGCGACATTACCGCACTCGTCCAGTTCGGCCTCTCGTTGCCCAATACAAAGTTCGCCTGCCTCGGCGATTACTCGAACTCGCACGGCGCGGCGGACATGGGTCTCCTGCCCGACCTGCTGCCCGGCTACGTTCCGGTTTCCGCAACGGCTCACTTTGCGGATGAGTACGGCAGCGCGCTTCCCACCGAGCCCGGCCTAGATCTCATCCAGATGTTCGATGCCGCCGGACGCGGCGACCTTTCCGCGCTCTACGTCGTCGGCTCGAATCCCATTGCCCGCTACGGAATCGATCCCGCAGCCCTCAGCAAAACCTTCCTGATCGTTCAGGACATGTTCCTCACCGAAACCGCAGCCCTCGCCGACGTAGTCTTCCCCGCCGCCAATCTCTACGAAAAGGCCGGGACCGTCACCAATACCTACGGAGACTTGCAGCTCGTGAAGAAAGCCGCCGACAAGCCGGGCGTCCGCACCGACTTTGAATTGATCGTG
This sequence comes from Acidobacteriaceae bacterium, assembly GCA_035552995.1. Lineage (GTDB taxonomy): Bacteria > Acidobacteriota > Terriglobia > Terriglobales > Acidobacteriaceae > Edaphobacter. The sequence goes on from DATNEM010000184.1 coordinate 1,594, forward strand.
CGCCTCGCCGACAAAATGGGAGTGAATCCGAAGACGCTGGTCCCCTTCGGCAAGGGCGTGCGCGCCGACTTTGGACAGACGCGCGGCGTGCAGTCCGGAGAAGCAGACCGCCACGCCGTATGGCTCGCGGCCAATCACCTGGAGCCGAAGCTCAGCCCGTTCGATCCGTTCGCCATCTTCGACGAAATTCAGCGACTGGTACCCGCCTACAACATCCCGCGCCTCAATTTGCTGGCGGGCAACGACGAACACCTCCATTCGGAGCATGCACAACTCGACGCAAACGCAGCGCGCCGCGACCTGGTGCTGCCGTCCAACGACGGACTCTACACCTCCGGCACGCTCGGTAACTACTGCGCCAAATTAAAGGAGACGGTGGAGTCCGGCACCACCGTGCTCAAGCCCATGGAAACCGGAACCGCAGCAGATTAATCATTTTGGGAAGGCCCTGTGGAAGTTAGCTTCTGGATTTTTCTACTTATCAGCGTGCTGAAGGTCATCGTCGTTACGGCGATCCTGCTCACCTGCGTCGCCTACACCGTTCTGCTGGAGCGCAAAGTTGTCGGCCGCATCCAGAACCGCTGGGGACCCAGCCGTGTCGGCCCCTTCGGCCTGCTGCAGCCGCTCGCAGACGGCATCAAGCTCTTCCTCAAAGAAGACCTGATGCCCGCGAATGTCTACCGGCCGCTGTTCATCGCTGCGCCCATCATTGCACTAGCCTGCGCGCTCATGTCCATCTCCATGATCCCGTTCGGCGCGAACATTCAATACCACGGTGTCGATCTCTTCCAGATTTCCGACGTCAACATCGGCCTGCTCATCATCCTCGGCATCACCTCGGTCGGCGTCTATGGAGTTGCTCTTTCCGGCTGGGCTTCGAACAACAAGTATTCGTTGCTCGGCGCTCTGCGCGCCAGCGCCCAGGTCATCAGTTACGAACTCGCGCTCGGCCTGTCCGTCGTCGGAGTCATCCTGCGCTCGCAATCCTTCCGCCTGCGCGACATTGTTGACGTGCAATCCACGCACGGCTTTCTTTCCTGGAACTTCTTCGGAGGCTGGCAGTTTGTCGCCTTCTTCATCTACATCATGGCGGCGTTTGCAGAAACCAATCGCACTCCCTTCGACCTGCCCGAAGCGGAAAGCGAGCTGACCGCCGGCTACCACACCGAGTACAGTTCCATGAAGTTCGCCATGTTCTTCATGGCTGAATACGCCAACATGATTACCGTCGGCTGCGTCGCCACGCTACTATTCTTCGGCGGATGGTCGAGCCCCTTCGGTCACCTTTTCCAGAACTTCGGCGGCGCCTGGGCGGCAATCATCATGCCCGTCTTCTGGTTCGTCCTGAAGGTGTTCTGTTTTCTCTTTCTTTATATCTGGGTGCGCGGCACGCTGCCTCGCTTCCGCTACGACCAACTGATGGGTTTCGGCTGGAAGGTTCTGATGCCTCTGGCCATTGCAAACATCATCGTCACCAGCTTCTGGCTGTCGTTTCGCGCCGTGTAGCGTGATTTAAACTTGAGATTCCGATCTCATTTTCCTGTGTTTTTGTTGAGTGAGCGACTGAAGACATGTATCTGATTCTGTTCTTCATCTTTGGCGGATTGTGCGTCGCGGGAGCTTTGAACCTCCTGTTCCAGCGCCATCCCATCAACTCTGCCCTTTCGCTGATCGTGGTCATGAGTTCGCTGGCGGTGCTCTACCTACTGCTGGGCGCGGAATTCCTCGCCGCCGCGCAGGTCATCGTCTACTCCGGAGCCATCATGGTGCTGTTCACCTTCGTCATCATGCTGCTCAACGCCGGACGCGAAGAGCGTACGCACGGCAGCAAGGCAGCGTACGCCATTGGAATCCCCGGAGCCGCGGCCCTGCTTGGCGCGCTCGTCTACATTTTCCTTGCTAACGACAAGCGCATCGGTATGACTCAACTCGGCCAGTCCTGGGTGGTGCCCAGCGCATTCAGTGCGGTTCTGTTCCGCGATTTGCTGCTTCCATTCGAAGTCACATCCGTCCTGTTGCTGGTCGCCGTGCTCGGCGCAGTCGCACTGGCCAGAAAGGAGCACTGAAACGTGATTTCTAATTCCGCAGTCCCGGCATCCTGGTATCTCATCCTCAGCGCCATCCTGTTCTCTACTGGAGTTGCGGCCTTCCTCATCAAGCGCAACATCATTACCGTCTTCATGTCGATTGAGCTGATGCTCAATGC
>DATNEM010000185.1:0-4933 GCA_035552995.1 Acidobacteriaceae bacterium
GCGTGGTTGCCCGCGACAGCAGTTGCGCCCGCGGAACTGAGTGTGACGACATTCGTATCCGAACTGGACCCCAGTTTCGAGGCCATCACTCCCTGGAAATCTGTCAGCGCCTGCAAGCTGGTAGAGAGTGCGCTGAGGTCACTTCCAATGGACGTGAACGCGGTATCCTCGGCCTTCAACGACGTGAGCTGGTTCTGCCACGGCGTTTCGACCGATTTCAGGTTGGCGACAATCGCGCTGACTGTGGAGGAGACATCGAAACCGGCGCCGCTGGTTGCCGACCCGAAGTTGATGCCTACTGTTCCCATGCCGTCTGCCTCGTAACTCTCGATGCCATGGCCCGATGCATCTGCCGTGCCACTTCGCAGGCGCGGCAGATTAGAGCCGTCAGATGAGAAGCGTCACATCTAACGCTTCTCTGGGAAAAAGCGGCTGGACGGCACCGGTTAGCGCCGTCCAGCCTTGTAAAAGCGCGCCGCTAGATTACTGGAGGAGCTTCAGAACCTCCTGCTGCACGCTGTTGGCCTGGGCCAGAGCGCTGATGCCGGTCTGCGAGAGGATCTGGTACTTGGACAGGTTCGAAGCAGCCTGGCCGTAGTCGGTCGCCATGATCGAGTTCTGCGCCGAGGCAAGGTTGACCTCTTCGGAACTGGCGACGGCTGAGGCCGAAGTGAGCTCGTTGACGTCTGCGCCAATCGATCCGCGCTGATAAGCAACGTCCGCGATGGCAGTGTTCACCGCACTCAGAACTGCGGAGGCGGAAGAGGCGGTCAGCGTGGCCACGTTGCTGGCAGTAAAGTCGACGCCTGCGCCCGGAGTTGTGCCGGCGGGAGTGGTCTGACTCAAAGAGGTACCCGTCAACACCAATGTGTTCGTGCCGGGCGTGCCGCTGTCCACCGGGCCGGTGACGATCAGCTTGTTGGCGTTAGCGCCCGTGCCCTGACTGACAACTAGGCCCGCGCCGCTGAACCCGGAGTCGGCATTCAACGCGGTGACTGCCTGAGCGATGGTCGTGCCGGCGGTCAGGGTCACGCTCACTGCGCTGCCGCTGCCTACGGCAACGCTCAGCGTGCCGGAGATGGTATCGGCAGCCGCGCCCAGAGAAAAGGTCGCTGTAGAGCCTGCGCTGGTCGTGGAGGCTGTGGGCGTTGGATTGGTGATTGCCGTTGTCGTCCCAGTGGGAGTTGTGGTGCCCACACTGGCGCGGGTGAGCGCGCCCACGGTATCGGCATAGGTATTTAGGCCGCTCGAGGTGCCGTCGGTCACAACGAAGTTGGTTGCGGTCGAGCTGAAGACGGCTGAGCTGTTGAAGTTGGTGGTTGCGCCGATGTTTCCGATCTGCGTCAGGATGTTCTGGTACTCCTGATTGGCCGAGCTCACCTGCCCGGCGGTGAGGGTGCCGTTGGCTGCCTCGGTCGCCAGCGTGACCGCGCGATCGAGCAGGTTGGTGACCTGTGAAAGAGCGCCGTCTGCGGTCTGCAGCAGACCGATGCCGTCGGTGGCGTTCGCGGAAGACTGGGTGAGGGCCGCCTCGTTCGCGCCGAGGCCGTTCGCCACGGCGAGGCCAGCGGCGTCATCCGCGCCCGAGTTGATGCGCGAGCCGGAGGAGAGTTGCTGTAGCGTGTTCTGCAGATTGGACTGGGTTTGGTCCAGATTGTTCTGCGCGTACAGTGCGGCAATGTTATTGAGAATGCCTAAGGACATGGAAGCTCCTGGAAAAACAAAGTGAGTTGCAAGCGCACTGCCCGCCCGTATGCCGCGTGCCCGCCGGTGAGCGGGAGGCCTTGCGTTCCCTGACCTCATCGGCCCACGCATCCCGAAGATTAGGTTTCCCTTCTGCACTTTAGTCATGCTGCTTTCGTCATCCTGCGCGTCGGTAACAGTGCCTTCACTTCCTTCGCTTGTGGCGCCGATAACGGTGCTGGAGGCGCGTGACGAAGCCGTGATTGAACTTACCCGGCTGAACGGGCAGAAGCTCTACCTCAACTGCGACCTGCTGAAGTATGCAGAGACCTCGCCAGATACTGTGCTCACGCTGGTGACCGGCGACAAGATCGTCGTGCGCGAGAGCTGCGCCGAGGTGATCGCGCTGGCCCTCGCCGAGCGGGCCGATGTGCTGCGGGCTGCGTGGCCCGGCGCAGCAGCTGCGCTCGGCGCATTGTTGTCGCGGACCCATTTCTCGACTGCTGTCGCCGCCGACTGCCGGAAAGAGGACTGAAGAGCAGCCATGGACATTGCCAGCATTGCAGGCATCGTGCTCGCGCTCGCCGGGATTCTCGGCGGCCTGATTCTGGAAGGCGGAACGCTGCGCCAGGTGACGCAGCCGACGGCGCTGATGATCGTGCTAGGCGGCACGTTGGGCGCCATTATGCTGCAATATCCGGTCGCCGTGCTGGGCGCGGCGGCGCGGCGGTTCTTTTCGGTATTCCGTTCAACGGGCAAGGAAAACGAGGTAGTGGTTGCGCAGTTGGTCAACTTCGCTGCCAAAGCGCGCCGCAGCGGCATCGTCTCTCTGGACGCGGACCTTGCCAGCGTAGCCGATCCGTTCCTGAAGCAGGCGATGATGCTGGCCATCGATGGGACGGAGCCCGCTGATGTTCGCCGCATCATGCAGCTTGAACTCGAGAACAGCGCCGAAGGCGAGGAGCGCATCCCGCAGGTCTTTGAGTCGGCGGGCGGCTTCTCCCCTACGATCGGCATTATCGGGGCGGTCATCGGCTTGATCCAGGTGATGCAGCACCTCGAGGACATCAACGAGGTTGGGCGCGGAATCGCGGTGGCGTTCGTTGCGACCATATATGGCGTCGGACTCGCAAACCTTGTGTTCCTGCCGATGGCGGGCAAGCTGCGCATCCGGCAGCAGGAGGAGCAAACGCTGCGCGAGATGATGCTCGAAGGCGTCACGTCGATCCAGGAGGGGATGAACCCGCGGACGATTGAAATTAAGCTGCGAACCTTTCTCTTCGAGGCAAAGAAGGCAGTTGAGACTGTGGAGGCGCGATGAGATACCGCGGGCACGACCGAAGAAGGCAGAAGGGCGGCGCGGGGCACGAGCGCTGGCTGGTTTCGTATGCGGACTTCATCACGCTGCTGTTCGCGTTCTTCGTAGTGCTGTTCGCGACCGGGCAGTCGGACAAGAGCAAGAAGGTGCAGCTCGAGGCGTCAATCACGTCGGCGTTCCAGGAGATGGGCATCTTTGAAGCGCATACCAAGCTGCCGCCGGTGCCGGTTGCAGATGGGAATGGACGTGCGCCGCAGCTGAACTCGATGCTGAAGACGATTGCGCAGCAGCGAGACCCGATGAAGGAAGTGAAGCAGCGAATTGCCGAAGCTGCCGCGCCGGAGATCGCTAAGGGGACGATCGGCATCCACGAGACGCCGAACGGGCTGGTGGTCTCGCTGGAGGAGGCCGGCTTCTTCGATTCGGGCGCGGCCGACATACGGACCTCGGCGGTGCCGGTGCTGGCGCGAATTGCTGCGGTGCTGCCGGAGTCGCCGTTGCGCGTGGAGGGCCACACGGACAACGTGCCGATCCATACGCTGCAGTTCGCGTCGAACTGGGAGCTGTCGAGCGCGCGGGCGTCGAGCATCGGACGGCTGCTCCTGAAGTATCCAAACATCCGACCGGAGAACCTTTCCGTGGTTGGATATGCGGAGTTCCATCCGGCGGCCTCGAACGATACGGCCGAGGGGCGGGCGCGGAACCGGCGGGTTGACCTGGTGCTTCTGAAGCCTGATAGGTGACCCCTCCCCCCTATCTGATTTTGTATGTTCTAGAAAACAAAGCCGAAAAAGTGCAAGATCTAGATTGCATTAGGCTTATCCGTAAGCCATTGAATTTATATAGGTTACCCTTCAATCTCCTTGAGTGCGCCAAAGAATAAAGCCCGGCGATTGCCGGGCCTCAGGTGCACTTTGGGTTAGTTCCATTTTATCAGGAAGTTGATCCATTCCCGCGTGCGGATGTCATTGCAATCAGGCGGGATTGGAGATTTTTGTTGACAGCGAATTTCCGGGGCTCTGCAAAAACCGGTAAAGTCAAAGTTTTTCGAGCTGTAAGCTGAGAGCTTTCAGCTGACAGCTTGATTCAAGCCCTTATTCAACGCATAGTGGATGGGCGCGAAATGCGGAAGGATGGTACGGCGATGGAGATGGCGTATCGGCGGCGTTGGGAGGCGGAGATTGCGGAGATGCAGCGGCTGCTTGCCGGGTTCGGTATGACAGAAGAGTGCAAGTGGGGGAAGCCTACCTACACGTTGGACGGAAAGAACGTGGTGATCCTGCAGGGTTTCAAGGAGTACTTCGCGCTGGGGTTCTTCCAGGGAGCGCTGCTGAAAGACGAAAAGAAATTGTTGGTACAGCTGGGACAGGTGCAGGCCGCGCGGGTGATGAAGTTCACGAGTGCGAAGGAGATCATCGCGAAGGCGGCGACGATTAAGGCCTACGTTCGCGAGGCGATCGCGGTCGAGAAGGCCGGGCTGCGGGTGGAAAAGAAGAAGACAGAGGACTTCCCGGTGCCGGAGGAGCTGACGGCAAAGTTTAAGAAAGATGCGAAGTTCAGGAAGGCATTTGAGGTGCTGACGCCGGGACGGCAGCGGAGCTGGCTGTATCACATTGCGGGGGCGAAGCAGGCAGCGACGCGTGCGGCGCGGATCGAGAAGGCCGCGCCGGCGATCTTTGCGGGAAGAGGGTTTCTGGAGCGGGGGTAAACATAATTGCGAGTGGGTCAGTTTCCGAATTTCCCGCTAATCGCCCGGAATGGGAGCGGAATAGCACCTACTTGGTAACCTTCAGCGGAATCTCCACTACGCCTATCTCCTCCGAAGGCAAGTCCATCACTCCCGCCCGCACCGATACCTCACCGGCAGGCAAATCGATCTCCACCGGCACCACGAACGGCTTCTGCAGAAAGCCGGCGACTGCTTCCTGATTC
>DATNEM010000186.1:0-4571 GCA_035552995.1 Acidobacteriaceae bacterium
TCACCGTCGCCAATGTTGCGGAGCTGCGTCGCGCTCTCTACCGGCAGATGCCGGAGATCGAGGTGGTCGGCATCGACGAAGCGCAGTTTCTCGACGAATCCATCGTGCAGCTGGCCGGTGAGCTTGTTCACCTCGGAAAGCGAGTGATCCTCGCCGGCCTCGACACCACATTCACCGGCGATCCGTTCGGCCCAATCCCCGCGCTCATGGCCGTCGCCGACGAAGTGACCAAGTTGAGCGCGGTTTGTATGGCCTGCGGCGAACCCGCCATTCACACCCAGCGCCTCGGCAAGAGCCGTGAGCTGGTCGTCGTCGGAGCGGCCGGCGTGTATGAGGCACGCTGCCGCGCATGCTTCCGGCCTTATCTCGATATGCCCGAAGCTGAGCAGATGGAGCTTCCGCAAAGCGGCGATCAAACTAGCGGGCAGCCGGCGGTCGTTGCGTAATTGTCCGCGCTTCAACCCGTCACATATTGGGCACGCTGCCAGTGTCCGCGGATTGGAACCACTCCACCATCGTCGCGCTGTGTGCCTTGGACAGCGCTGATTTCACGCGCATATACTGAGCCTCCGCGCCGTCAGAGTGCGCGCGGCGCTTTCTCATCAGGAGTACGTCATGACCCGCCTCACGCCCGCTCAGCTGGAGCAGTACAACAACGACGGTTACATCGTCATCAAGGGCATGCTTTCGCCGGAGCAGATCGGCCTGCTGAGCCGCACCGCGCGCGAAGATCGCGTGCTCGACCAGCACTCCTACGGCAAGGCGGATGGCGAAGGCGGCACCGTGCGGCTGTCTCTGTGGAACCATCCGACGGACACGATCTATGGCGCGATTGCCCGTTCTGAGTCGATCGTCGGCGTCGCTGAACAGGTCCTCGGCGGCGAGGTCTACCACTATCACTCCAAGATGATCATGAAGGACGCCAAGATCGGCGGCGCGTGGGCATGGCATCAGGACTATGGCTACTGGTATCAGAATGGCGTGCTGTATCCGCTGCTCACGTCGGCCTTCATCGCGGTTGATCCGGCAACGCGCGAGAACGGCTGCATGCAGGTGATCCGGGGCTCGCACAATCTCGGCCGCATCGATCACGTGCTCACCGGCGGACAGGCGGGCGCAAACATGGAGCGCGTCGAAGAGGTGTTGAAAGTCTTGCCGCTGGACTACGTCGTCATGGATCCCGGTGACGTGCTTTACTTCCACGCTAACCTGTTGCATCGCTCGGACCAGAATCGTTCGGACAATCCGCGCTGGTCGATGATCTGCTGCTACAACGCGGCGCGCAACAATCCCTACAAGGAAGCGCATCACCCGCGTTACACGCCGCTGACGAAGCTTCCCGATTCGGAGATCGTTGCTGCGGGCAACAAGCGTTTTGCCGAATCAGACGAGAGCGTCTGGATCGACAACGCGAAGGATGTAAGTGCAACTTCACTCCAGAATGTCTAGCGCGGTATGAAGAAACTCCGCTGTTACATGAACTGGCTCGCGCTGGAAGGCATGAACTCTGCGTATTTCGCGCACGGCCGCGTTCCCGCAATTCGTGAAGCCGGATATGACGGCATACAGTTCATCGATCCAATCGATTCTGCCGCGTTGAAAGAAGCCCGCGCTATCGGCCTTGGCGTGTGTGGATCGGGGCGAATCAATGTGCCGGGCGATGCGGACGCGGTCGCGCAGTCTGCCGCCGATGCGGGCCTTGAGTGCCTGACGCTGCACGTCGGCTGGGGGATGGAACCGGATGAGGAAGCCGAGCGGCTGATCGAAGCGATTCTCTCGGCAAGCGCGGCGCGCCGCATTCCGCTGTACGTGGAAACGCATCGCGCGACCATCTTCCAGGACATGCAGCGCGCCGTCTCGTTCGTCGACCGCTTTCCCGAGTTGCGCTTCAATGGCGACTTTTCCCACTGGTACACCGGCCTGGAGATGGTTTACGGCGGCTTCGAGAAGAAGCTCGCATACATTCAGCCGATCATCGATCGCGTGCGCTTCGTTCACGGCCGCATCGGCAATCCCGGTTGCATGCAGGTTGCGATCGAGCCAAATGATCCCGCGACTTACGTCGCGCACTTCCGAACGATGTGGACCGCATGCTTCGCAGCATTCCTCCGCGATCCCAAGCCGCGACAGCCTTTCATCACCTTCGCCGCGGAACTGCTTGCGCCGGACATCTATTACGCGCGGACGTTTCGCGGCGGCGAGGAATCCGACCGCTGGCAGCAATCGCTCCTGCTGTGCGAGATCGCCCGTGAGTGCTTCGCAGAAGCAATGCGCCAGATTAGTGCCTGAACAAATGCAAGGGATTCTTCGCCTGTGGTTCAGAATGACAAGCCAAAGAATTTCTACTTCCAGAACGCTTCGATCTCTTCGAGGGTCTTGCCCTTCGTCTCCGGCAGCCAGCGTCGCACGCCGAGGAAGCCTAGCACACACACGCCGGCGTAGAGCCAGAAGGTTCCCGCCGTGCCCAGTGAGGCATTCAGCAGCGGAAACGTGTAGGTCAGCACAAAGCACGCCGCCCACAGCGATGCGCTGGAGATTGCCATGGCGGTTCCGCGCACCCGGCTGGGAAAGATCTCGCTGAGCACGACCCATGTGATGGGCGCGAGCGTCATGGCGTAGCAGGCCAGCGCGGCCACGACCAGCGCCAGCATGTGGACTCCCTGGCTATGTTGATGGAAGAGCCAGCCCAATGTTACGTAAATTGCCGCGAGACCGGAGCAGCCACCCAGCATCAGCAAGCGGCGTCCGCCATGGTCCACAGTGGCGATGGCAAGAAAGGTGAACAGCAGCATGGTGATGCCCGTGACCACGATGTTGAACATCGCCTCGCTGAGGCTGTATCCCGACGCGGCAAAGATGTCATGCGCGTAGTTGATGATGACGTTGATGCCGCACCACTGCTGCAGCACGGCGAGGCTCACGCCCAGTGCCAGGGCGGAGCGTAGGCCTGGCGCAAGCAGCTGCCGCAACTCCTCGCCAAAGCCTGCGCGGTGCTCCGCCGCGCGTACGCTCTCTTCGATCTCCGCGAGGACAATCGCTGCGCTTTCTTCGCCGCCGAGCCGAACCAGCGTGCGGCGCGCATCCTCTTCGCGTCCGCGCAGCGCGAGCCAGCGCGGGCTCTCCGGCACAAAGAACATTCCCAGCAAAAAGATCGCCGCCGGAACTGCGGTCGCGCCGAACATCCAGCGCCATCCGGTTGCCGAGTTCCACGCGATCATCTGCGCCTCATTCGCAAAGCGCACAAAGTGCCCATCCGCAATCAGCCAGTTCATAACTTCCGCCGAGAGCACGCCGGTGACGATTGTCAGTTCGTTCAGAGAGACCAGGCGCCCGCGCATGCCTGCGGGGGAGACCTCCGCGATGTAAACCGGGCTGAGGCTCGACGCGAGGCCGATGGCGAGTCCGCCTGACATGCGCCACACGACAAAGCTCATGAAACCGCCTGCCAGCCCTGTGCCGATGCTGGTGAGCGTAAACAGCGCGGCCGCAATGATGAGCGACGGTTTGCGGCCCAGACGTTCGCTCAGTGAGCCTGACAGCAGCGAGCCGAAGAAGCAGCCGACCAGTGCGCAACTCATCGCCCAGCCTTGCATCGATGGCGCTGTGATGCCGAAGTGAGACTCATAGAACGGCTTGGCCCCGCCGATTACCACCCAGTCATAGCCGAAGAGCAGGCCACCCAGTGCGGCGATGCCGGCGATCCACCACACGTAGATTCCGCGGGATTGCATCCCTGTCAATCTACTGAGTGGAGACAGCTCTGTCATCTTGATCCTCTGTATGCTGGTTGCGAAGTGCCTGATCGGCGCGGTAGCAATTACATCGTGATACGATATATCGTGTGAAGCAGTCCGACCCTAAGCTTTCCCCGCAACTCTCTCTGCTGCTGGCCCTGGCGGAGTTCCGCTATGCTCTGCGCAGTTTCCTTCGCTTCAGCGAGCAGGCCGCGCAGCAACGCCGGTTGCAGCCGCGCCAGCACCAGTTGCTGCTCCAGATTGCCGGGCTGCCTGCAGGCCGGCAGGCCACCATCGGCTTTCTCGCCGAGCGCCTCGGCCTGCGCCAGAACAGCGTTGTCGAACTGGCCGATCGCTCTGTGGCTGAAGGGTTGATCCGGCGCAAGCATGACTCCGCGGACCACCGTCGCGTCGTGCTTTCACTGACCGCCAAAGGCAGCCGCGTGCTGGGGACTCTTTCCGCCAGCCACGCGCGCGAGCTGGATGAATTCGCGCCATCGCTGATCCGCGCTCTGGACCAGATCCGCGCGGCACGCCTCACGGCGTCAACAGAGGCCGCCTCGGCAAAGGCGTCCGCGGCGCGCGCAACCGCATCCCACACAAGATCACGGAGGCACAATTGAAAGCCAGTTCTTCCGCCCTGCGCGACTTTACCGTGGACCGCCGCGTGTGGCTGCTCTCCGCCGCCGCTGTCGTCATCGGCGCCTGCGGTGCGCTCATGGCAGTCGTGCTGTTGAAGGCGATTGCTTTCTGCACCAACCTCTTTTACTTCCATCGGTTCAGCGCTTTCACCATCGATCCCGCGGCCAGCACGCTGCCGATCTGGCTGATGGCGCT
>DATNEM010000187.1:0-2906 GCA_035552995.1 Acidobacteriaceae bacterium
TCTGAAGTTCGGACCCGATGTGGGCCAGCTGACGAAGGGCGGCCAGGACGCCGTCAAGGTCGTCAAGGACTTCCTCCCCATCGTCCAGCACATGCACCTGAAGGATTACGCGGGCACGAATGATCGCCTGCTCGGCTATTGCCCGCTCGGCCAGGGCAAGGTTAACATTCCCGCCATCCTGGACATGATGGAGGGCCGCAAGATTAGTGGTATGGTGATGGGTGAGCTGGACAACGACTGGCGAAATATGTCGCCGACGCCTCCGGAAGAGCTGCTGAAACAGAGCCGCGACTATCTCGAGACGCTTGGGATACGGTTCCGTCACGCGTGAGCGAAGTAACCGTATGGCAAAAAAGGCGGGCCACGTCCCATTCATCCAAAGCCTCGATCGCGGACTTACGATCCTGCAGACGATTGCCCGCTCCAAACATCCGGTGACGCTGGGCGAATTGTCGGAACTCCTTGAAGTCGATCGCAGCAGCGTATTCCGTCTCGCTCAGACGCTGCGCCGGCGCGGCTTTCTTGCGACACCGGCCGGCAGGAAAGATTACATCCTCGGCTCCGCGATGTGGACGCTCTCGCGCCAGTACGACTGGAGCAACATGCTGGTGCGTGTCGCTCACGAAGAATTGAAGTCTCTGGCACAAGGGTTGAACGAAACCGCCCACCTCGCGATCCGCGAGGGCAAGAACGCCCTCTTCATCGACTCTGTGCACGCCCGGCATGTGATTGCCGTCGCTGGGCAGACCGGAGAACTGGTTCCCCTGTATGCAACGGCACATGGCAAAGCTTTGCTGGCGGACTCCGACGAGCAGGGGCTGAAGTCGATCTTCGGGCCGAAGAAGCTGGAGCAGTATACGAAGACCACCATCGGCACGGTCCCTGCCCTCGTCAAAGAGTGTGTGGGAATTCGCCAGCGCGGCTACGCCCTGGATGAGGCGGAGTTCATGGAAGGAGTGCGTTGCGTCGCCGCACCCATCCGGCTCTCGGACCGCACCATCGTCGGCTCCGTCGGTGTCTCTGCGCCTGCATCCCGCTTCCTGAAGGACCACTATCCCAGCCATTCCGCGCGCGTTATCCAGTGCGCGCGGCGCATCGGCGAGATGTTGAGCGCCAGCGAAGATGCGTCGGGCAACGGGGCATAACGAGAATGTCGAACCCGATTCTCGATTTCGGAATTGACAAGGAGAAGCTGCAGTACATCGGGGAGGGCCTGCAGCGGCCCGAATGTATCCTTGCCGAGAAGGACGGCACGCTTTGGTCGGCGGATTCGCGCGGCGGAGTAGTGCGACTGCGGCATGACGGCACACAAGAGATCGTGACGCAAAAAATCTCCCAGCATTTCGCGGGAGCCGACAGCGAGGCCACCCGCTATCTGACCGGCACGCTGCCCAATGGCCTCGCGTTCGCCGCCAACGGCGACATCCTGATCTCGAACTTCGGCACCGACCGCCTGGAGACCATGACTCGCACCGGAGAATCGCACGTGCTGGCGGACTCGATCGACGGCGAAGCGATCGGCAAGGTCAACTTTGTGTTGCGCGACTCCAAAGGGCGCATCTGGATCACCGTCTCCACCCGCATCAAGAACTGGATGCATGCGCTGCGCACCGATCTCGCCGACGGGTACATCGCGCGCTATGTCGATGGCAAGTTCCGCATCGTCGCGGACGGCTTCCACTTCACCAATGAAATTCGCATGGACGCAAAGGAAGAGTTCATGTACGTCGTCGAAACAACCGGCGGATGCGTCAGCCGCCTCCGCGTGCACGACGACGGCTCGTTGAGTGATCGCGAGGTCTTCGGACCGCGCAGTCTCGGCAAAGGCGCGTGGCCGGACGGCATCGCGTTCGACAGCATCGGGAACCTCTGGGGCACATGCGTCTACTCCGACAAACTTTTCGTGCTCACGCCGCAGGGGGACCAGATCACGCTGCTTGACGAGGGCGATCCCGCGAAGGTTGACGCGCTGGAAAGGCAGTTCCTCGCGGGCGCGGTCACCGAGGATGTGCTCTTCGCCACCGGCCGCGGTGTCGCGCCGTGGATGGCCAGCGTCACCTTCGGCGGACCTGACCTGCAGACGGCCTACATCGGATCGCTGCGCGGCCAGAGGATTCCATACTTCCGCGCGCCCGCGCCGGGCCTTCCCATGGTCCACTGGAACGAGAAGCGCTGACATCACTTCGGGTGGCCCATCCTTCGCATCGCGAAGGGTGGGTTGCCTTCCCTTCCTATATGCTGTCATCCCGAGCGAAGCGGAGTGCATCAGCACTCCGCGCAGTCGAGGAACCCGCAGGTATCTTGCAATGTCATTCAGCTATAGGGCAAAAATCGAGGGGCCGGAAATCCACCCCTTCACCGCCCAATCGCCTCGCGTACCGCTTCGAGCGAGCTATAGCGCGGCTCATAACCAAGAATTGATCGTGCCTTCTCGATACTGCAATTCGGAGAATGCGCGATGTGGTCGTACGTTACGCGCGCATCGCGTTCGCTCACGGTCGCCTTCCATTCATCGAAGGGCGCGAAGGACAGCCTGGCAGTCTTCCCAAACCAGCCCGCGACCTGCTCTGCATATCCGCGCAGCGTCAGCGCCGCCGGCGAGACGATGTGGAAGCTCTGGCCGACCGCAGCCTCGCGATGCTCCAGCGCACGCACAAACGCCTGTGCCACATCATCCGCATGAACGTGATGCACCGTCTCCATGCCGAGATTCGGCAGCACAAGTTCTTTCCCGCTTGCGAGTTTCGCGAAGACATCCGCGTTGAAGTTTCCCTGCGGGTTGATCGGGTTCCACCCCGGGCCCACCAGATGGCCGGGATGAAGGACCGTTGCCGGAAATTTCTTGCCCGCTTCCGTCAGTAGATACTCCTCGATGGAATGTTTACGAATACCGTAATCGCCGAACG
>DATNEM010000188.1:0-26793 GCA_035552995.1 Acidobacteriaceae bacterium
GGCGCCTGCCAGTCGCGGAATTGGACGTGCCCGCCACCCTGCGCAACCGCAACACCGGCCCACAACAGCATCATCCCAGGAAAAATTCGCATGGATTTCCCTCCGTCAACGTAGCTGAGGAGCGAGCTCCTGCGCTGCAAACGATGATACGCATGGGTCAATCAGTTGTGAGAGATAAGCCTTGGCAATTGAAAAAGGTTGGTAGCGTTCACTTCCACGACCTGCGGCACACAGCGGCATCGTGGATGCGGATGCAGGGTGCAGACGTTCACACCGTTGCTCAGGTGCTCGGCCACAAAGACCTGAGAATGGCAACACGGTATCAACACCTGTCATCCGGTTTCCTGGCCTCCGCCGGAGGCCACCTTGACGCGATCTTTGGCCAGCCGAAGCAACTGGAAGCCACCAGCACCTAAAAGTCCAGTTTCCGGTTAGCCGGTGATAAGGCCCGGAATCGAACCTGCATCGGGCAGGCTTTACTGCAATCTCGCTTCCGCCAGCGCCGCGCGACGCTGAGTGATGTAAGCGGTCATTGCCTCGCGAGTTTGAACCTTATGGGCTACAGCATCGGCCGTACCCTGCCAAGAGGCCGCTGCGTAAAGAAAATTCGCATTCGCAGCCATGGAGTGGGTCACTGACGCAGCCAGATCGTCCCGGTCAGCGACGGATATCCGCAAAGTGGCTCCTGGATGAAGTGTAACGCCGAGCCTGGCCTCGACGGCCACTGATTCGGACTCGGCCGCGAAGATATCTTCGAGAGTTTTATAGGTCATGCCACCGGCGTAATCGTTGCGGTCAAATGCCTCAGCAATCTCTTCGGGAATGAGAGCGGCCTTCTCATTCGAATGCGCAACTGTCCAGACCGCGCGCGATGCCGATCGCCTGACCGCATAGTCAGGGCGCTGCGGTAGGGTGATTGTGAACACGCCGTTTTCCGGTTTGGCTTTCCTCAACGAATCCAATACGGCCCGGTCCCATCGCTCGATTATCAGGCCGGAGTTGATGTCCGTTTCGAGTATAGGAAGATTACGCAACGCTTCCGTTTGCGCGTCTTCGATCACTTCGCGGCGCTGGCGGGCATGGTGGACGGCCTCGACCGTCTGTTCAAGCCCAATGGCAATCAGGATGCCCGCCACAACGATGGCTAGGTGAGTTAGAACTTCGCGGCGTGTCATGGCCCCGTGATGCGGCGGGTGGATGTCGATCATGGCAGGCTCCATGCGGGAAGGCTCAGGTTGGGGCATTGGTTCCGGCGCAGGCTGCGCGCGCTCGGGTTCGGTCGCGGCAGTGTCCTGCTGCGCTGGCAAGGCGAGGCGACCATCTGGCGAGAGGTCTGGCATAAGGAGTGACGGGGAGTGAGGCAATAGTATCAGCGGATACGTGAAGAACTCCGAAACTGACACGGCAGAGCAAATAGGGGGCAGGGTCTTCCAACGGTGGTTGGTCGGCAACTCGGAAACTGACAACAGACCTGCGCGGCATCGCAACTGATCTGTTAGTCAAGATTAGGGCAATCGAGGTCTCAAAAGCCCACCCCACTGAATGCCATCTAAATTGTTGATAACAGGTTGGTAGCGATATCGGGGCTCGAACCCGAACTCTTCGCCTTGAGAGGGCGACGTGTTAACCAGTTACACCATATCGCCATCGAGTGGCTGCGGGCATTGTCAACGCCCGCATGGCAGGAGGATGCTCTCTCCAGCGCAGATCACAGTATAGCCGAAAAGCCGCGTTACAGCCCCAGCTTCTTGACTTCATCGTTGTAGTACTTGCGGTAGAGGATGTCCCACTCCTGCGAGCCTTCGAGAATGATCTTGCGCTGCGAGGCGATCTTCTGCCGCGCGGCAGAGTCGAGCTTCAGTTCCTCGGTCAGCAGCCGCTCCAGCGCCTTGCGCGCCTCCTGGCGGATGGTGTTGCGGTCCTCGAGGAAGTCGCACTCGGGAACCTCGGCCAGCGTGTCCGCCACCGTGTGGGCCAGCTTGTTTACCTTGTCGCGCGAGATCCTCACAGCACCGCCTTGTACTGGTTCACCAGTTTCTGCTTTACCTTCTTGAACATCTCGGGGTAGCTGGCGCCCGAGCGGCGCATGTCCTCCTGGATGGCCTCCAGGATGACGCGGACCTCTTCATTGATGCGGTCTTCGAGGGAGAGTTCCTCGACCATTGCTGTCGCGACGCGCTCATTCAGCACGGCGGGCCTGGCCGTCTGGACCATCTTCGCGTCGATCAGCTGCTTCACCGTCTGGCGCGCCAGATAGCCGACATAATCCTTGGAAAATATCATCGCTTTGCTTAAACAATACACCAGCGAAGCGAGTTATCTTTTGCGCCGTCCGGGAGTGCTCAGGCATCATGGAGTTCAGCCGCCGCAGCCCCTCCCGCTCCAAGGCCGGAGGCGATGCCGCCCCGAGGTATTCCCATGCCGCAATCTGCTTTCCCCGTGAAACTTCGCGCCACTCTTTTCACGGTCGCCCTTTCGGCGGCCTGCTTCTGCGCCGCAGGCGTCCATGCGCAGCCCCGCCCGGCGACGCCCGTGATGACGGCGCGGCACATCTACTCGGAGACGGCCAACCCGAAGGCCGACATCGCCGCGGGCCTCGCCAAGGCAAGGCGCGAGCACAAGCGCGTGATCCTCGACTTCGGCGGCGACTGGTGCCCCGACTGCCAGGTGTTGGACATCTACTTCCGGCAGCAGCCGAATGCCGCGCTGCTGGACAAGCACTTCGTCCTGGTGCACGTCTGGATCGGGCACATGGACCGCAACATTGAGCTTGCGGCCAAGTACGGCGTGCCCATTGCAAAGGGAGTGCCCGCGCTGGCGGTGTTGGCGCCCGATGGAAAGGTCCTTTACTCCCAGCAGACCGGCCAGTTCAACAACATGAGCCACATGGAATCCGCGTCCGTCCACGAGTTTCTGGAGAAGTGGAAAGGGTAGTGAGCGATTGATCGCGCCTGCACCAACTCGCCCGGCAGCGGCTGAACCTGCGGCGGTCAAGCCTGGGCGCAGGAGCTGGCGCGGAAGGATCCGCCGCCTTCGCGCCGGATATGCACTCCTGCTGCGCGTGCTGCATCGGACAGCGCTTGCGGCCGGCGTGCATGGCTGCTTCAACCTTGCGCAGTCCACTGCGTACTCGTCCATCGTCGCGCTCTTTCCCACGCTGCTTGTTGCCGCTGCAGTGATCGGCCTGCTACCGGACACGGCGCCTGTGCGCTTCCAGCTCACTGCATTTTTCGATCGTGTGCTGCCCCCTGGCGTCAGCCCATTGCTGCACGCAGCATTTGAGAATTCGCCGGCCCACGCGCACTCGATGCGTGCGCTGGTTACGGCTGCGCTGGTCAGCTTTCTCGGCGCCAGCAATATCATCTCCACGCTGATGGAGGGCCTGCGCCGGGCGCGCGATCTACCTATCAACTGCTGGAGCTTCTGGCAGCGTCGCCGCCGCACCTTTGAACTTGTCCCGCTGTCGCTGATTCCGCTGGCCGCTGCGAGCCTGCTGATTGTCTTCGGCCACGCAGTGACGTCGCTGATGGTTTCGAGCTTTGGGCCGGAGTCCCGCGAACCTATCTATATGGTCGCTGTGTTGGTGCGCTGGGCCATCTGCTTTGCCGCCAGCGTCGGCGTCATCGGGCTGATCTATCACCTTGGCGTTCCCGACGGCGCATTCCCTCTGCCCATTCCTGCAGCGATTCCAGCAGCGATCCAGCAAAGCATTCCCGCGCCCATCGCCTCGGCCGGCCGCCGCTCGCGCGCCCTGTGGCGGGCGGCATCGCGCAGCACCATCGGATCGGCTCTCATCACGCCGTCCTTCGCAGGCACGCCGGGCGGCGAGCCATCCATAACACTGCCGCCGCGCCGTTGGCATACTGTCTTGCCGGGCGCCATGATGGCCACGGCGATGTGGTTCCTGACGACGCTCGCCTTCGGATGGTACGTAACCCGCTTCGCCAACTACGGCGAGGTCTATGGCTCCATCGGAGCCGCCATCGCGCTGCTGTTCTGGCTCTACATCATCTCCCTCAGCGTGCTGTGCGGTGCGGAGTTCAACGCGCAATTCGATCTCCTTGCCGCCGCGCATCTCAGCAGCCGCGCCAACCTGTGATGCGCGGTGCGTTTAGAATGTCTGGTGATGCTTCGCGGAGTTGGCTTCACGCGATGAAGTTTGCCCACCCGAAACAGTCCAATTGAGTTCACAGAACCGGAACGAGACCAGATGACAGT
This sequence comes from Acidobacteriaceae bacterium, assembly GCA_035552995.1. GTDB lineage: Bacteria > Acidobacteriota > Terriglobia > Terriglobales > Acidobacteriaceae > Edaphobacter. The sequence continues at coordinate 4,219 of DATNEM010000188.1, forward strand.
TGCTCCTCCCTCCGACGCGGCCTTTTCCCCCGCGGATTCCATCAGGCACCGCCGTGCCAAAATCGTCGCCACACTGGGCCCTGCTTCCAGCACGCCGGAGGTCTTTCGCGACCTGGTGCGCGCAGGCCTGGACGTCGCCCGGCTGAACTTTTCGCACGGCAGCCATGCGCAGAAGCTCGAACTGATCAAGATGATCCGCGAGGTTTCGCGCTCGGAAGGCAAGCCCATCTGCATCCTCGCCGACCTGCAGGGGCCAAAGATCCGTACCGGCAAGCTGAAGGACCACAAGCCCGTGCAGCTGATCGCCGGCGAACAGTTCACGATCTCCCCTCCCGTGCAGGAGGGGACGGCGAAGATCGTCGGAACGACGTTCACCACGCTTGCGGAAAACCTCGAACCCGGTTCGCGCATTCTGCTCTCCGACGGCCTGATCGAGCTGCGCGTAGAGCGCGTGGAGGGGGCCGACACCATCTGCCGCATTGTCAACGGCGGCTTGCTGGGCGAGAACAAAGGCATCAACCTGCCCGGCATTCCCGTGAAAGTGCCATCCCTGACGGAAAAAGACGAGGAGGATCTTGAGTTCGCCGTCGCGAACGGCGTCGACGCAATCGCCGTCTCCTTTGTCCGCACGGCTGACGATGTGCGCCACGTGCGCCGCCGCCTCGACGCGCTCAAGTCCGATGTCTGGATCGTCGCCAAGCTCGAAAAGCCGCAGGCTGTCGAGCACCTCGACTCAATCATCGAGGCCACCGACTGCATCATGGTCGCGCGCGGCGATCTCGGTGTCGAAGTGCCGCCCGAGAAGGTGCCCGCGATCCAGAAGCACATCATCCGCCGCGCCACGCAATACCGCAAGCCCGTGATCACGGCCACGCAGATGCTGGAGTCAATGATCGAAAACCCGCGGCCCACGCGCGCGGAAGCCTCCGACGTCGCCAATGCGATCTACGATGGAACCGACGCCGTCATGCTGTCGGCTGAGACCGCTGCCGGCAAGTATCCCGTGGAAGCGATCGCCATGATGGCCCGTATCGTCACTGAGACGGAGCAACAGATCCGGCTCGATCCGCCCCCGCGCCGCCACAATCCTCTCAATGCCCATCTCTCCGTCGCCGAAACCATCTGCGAGTGCATGGCCCACTCCGCCGACGACCTGGAGCTTGCCGCCATTGCCATCTTCACGGAGACGGGCTCCACCGCGCGCCTGCTTTCGAAATATCACCCCGAGCCGCCGATCTTCGCGCTCTCGCCCTATGAGCATGTCGTGAACCGCGACATGCTGCTGTGGGGAACCTTCCCCATTCTCTGCCCGCACGCACGGGACACCGACAAGCTCGTCTCCATCGCCGAGGACATCCTGGAGGCGCGCGGCTTTGTTTCGCGCAGCCAGATTGTCGGCATCGTTGCGGGCACGCGAACCAAATCCGGCGCCACCAACTTCATGCGCCTGCACCTGATCGGCGACCGTGACGAGCCTGTCGGTTGAATCCTGTTTCGTCCGAGGAGTGGTTGTCCGAGGATTTCCTATTGGTAATACCACTCTGCTAGGATTTTCGGCGACATGAAAACCCCGAAAATCGCCTTCGACTCCAATCGCCGTGATCTTTTGAGACTCAGCAGCATCGGCCTCGCCGCTTCAGCCGTGTCCGCTATTCCCGCCATGGCTGCCGCACCGAAAAAGGGGGCAGTGACGATGACGCCCGCAACCTTCGATGTGCGCAATTTCGGCGCAACCGGCGATGGCAAAACCATAGACACGCCGGCCATCAACAAAGCCATCGAAGCCGCGGCCGCAGCGGGCGGCGGAACGGTGCTGGTTCCGGCGGGAACGTATGTCTGCTTCTCCATCCGGCTGAAGAGCAAGGTGGACCTCTACCTCGGACAAGGATCGACGATCATCGCAGCGGACTCGCCCAAACCCGGAGAGACCACGGGCTACATGGGCGGAACTTATGACGCGGCCGAGCCGAAGACAACCTACGACGCTTATCAGGACTACGGCCACAATCATTGGCATAACTCCCTGTTCTGGGGCGAGAACATCACCGACATCTCCATCACTGGACCGGGTCTGATCTGGGGACGCGGCTTGAGCTTCGGCGCTGGCCCCGGGCGTCCTCCCGGAGAGCCGCAACGTGCGGGCTTCGGTCCGGAGCGTGTGGACCGACCGGCTGCGGGCGGGGAGTCCGCACAGCTGGATCGCCAGTCGCAGGGCATCGCGGGCTCGACTCCCGCCGCAGCAGGCGCAGCGAGGCCGGCGGCAGCAGGTGGACAACGTGGTGGCGGCCGTGGAGCGGGTTTCGGTCCGCGCACGCGTGGCGACTACCCCATGTATCAGGCCGAGCAGCCCGGCGTGGGCAACAAGACCATCGCGCTGAAGAACTGCCGCAACGTCATCTTCCGCGACTTCTCCATCCTCAAGGGCGGCCACTTCGGCCTGCTGCTGACGGGCGTCGATAACCTCACCATCGACAACCTGACCATCGACACCGACCGCGACGGCATGGACATCGACTGCTGCAAAAACGTCCACGTGTCGAACTGCACCGTCAACTCACCATGGGACGACGCCATCGTGCCGAAGTCCAGCTTTGCGCTCGGCTACAACCGCTCCTGCGACAACATGACGATCGCCAATTGCTACGTTACGGGCGCTTACCGCCTGGGCACGGTGCTGGACGGCACGTGGAAGAAGTTCACTATGGAGGCCGACCACAAGGTCGGCGGCACCGGCCGCATCAAGATGGGAACGGAATCCAACGGCGGCTTCCGCAATGTCTCCATCTCGAACTGCGTCTTCGAGGGCTGCCAGGGGCTGGCGCTTGAAACCGTCGACGGCGCGCTGCTGGAGGATTTTTCCATCTCCAACCTGACCATGCGCGACATTATCAGCTGTCCGATCTTTGTCCGCCTGGGGGCGCGGCTGCGTGGCCCGAAGGGAACGGGCGACCAGTCGACCGTGGTAGGCACCCTGAAGCGCGTGCTGATCCAGAACGTGAACTGCTACAACACCGCATCGCGGTTTGGTTCGAACATCACGGGCATTCCGGGCTACTACGTCGAGGACATGCAGCTCTCGAACATCTACGTCGAACACAACGGCGGCGGAACGGAAGCCGACGCCAAAGTCGAAGTCGGCGAGCATGAGAACGCGTACCCGGAGCCGGGTATGTTGGGCACACTGCCTGCGCATGGCTTCTACCTGCGGCACGTGAACCGCATCTCGATGCAGCATGTAGAGGTCCGGCCGCTGAAGCCAGATGCGCGTCCGGCGATCTACACCGAGGACGTGCATCGTGCGGACTTCATCGACATCACCGCGCCTAGCTCACCACCGGCGTTCTCCTTCAACAAGTCGACGGACATCCGCGTGCGCATGAGCCGCGCGGGCGAAGACCAGACCATCGCCTAAGCGATGGTGACGATTTGGGTGCCCACGTCTCGAATTTTGTGACGTGGGCGCTCCTTTGCCCGAGCATGGCGAGCCGCGGCTGTTAACATAGCCTTGGATTTTCGCGTGCGGACATGCGCGCCTCCAAGGCGGATTCGGATTGCTCTACTGGCTGCTCTATCAGAGGCTGTTTCCCTACTTCCGGGTATTCCGGATCTTCCGATATCTGACGTTCCGCACCGCCTTTGCCTCTCTCACCGCACTCGCTATCGGGCTGCTGATCGGGCCGTACGTGATCGAGAAGCTGCGGGAGTTCCAGATCGGCCAGTATGTCCGCGACGACGGTCCCCAGACCCACAAGAAAAAAGGCGGCACGCCCACCATGGGCGGCGTACTCATCGTCATCTCGATTGTGGTGCCCACACTGCTGTGGGCCGACCTTTCGAACCCGGCCATCTGGATCGCGGTCTTGAGCACGCTGACATTCGGCGCGATCGGCTTTGCGGACGACTACATCAAAGTCGTCAAGAAGCGCAGCCTGGGTCTAACCGCGAAGCAGAAGCTGCTCTGCCAGTTCGCCGTGAGTGCCGCAGTGGCCGTCGCGCTGCTGCATGAGGAGAAGCGCGGCTTCTACTCCACGCGGCTCGTGGTGCCGCTGATGAAGCGCTTCCGCCCGGACCTGGTCTGGGGCTGGATGGGCCGCATCCCGCATCTGCACTGGCTGGAGTTCCTGCCCTTCGTGGTCTTCGTGATGATCGTGATCGCCGGATCGAGCAACGCAGTGAACATCACCGATGGCCTCGACGGCCTGGCGATCGGCTGCACCATCATCGCCGCAGGCGCGCTCACCGTGCTCACCTATGTCAGCGGGCATGTCGTCTTCGCCGATTATCTGGAACTCCAGCGCATGCCGCTGGTCAGCGAGTTGACGATCTTCTGCGGCTCCATGGTTGGGGCCAGCATCGGCTTCCTTTGGTACAACGCCCACCCGGCCGAGGTCTTCATGGGCGACGTCGGTTCGCTCGCACTCGGCGGAGCCATCGGGACCGTCGCGGTCATCATCAAGCAGGAGCTGCTGCTGCCGCTGATTGGGGGAGTGTTTGTAGTGGAACTGGTGAGCGTGGCATTGCAGGTGGGCAGCTACAAACTGCGCAACGGCAAACGTATCTTCAAGATGGCGCCGCTGCATCACCACTTCGAGCTGCTGGGTTGGAGCGAAAGCAAAGTCATCGCGCGCTTCTGGATTCTCGCGCTGATCTTCTCGCTCTTTGCGCTGACGACGCTGAAGCTGAGGTGACACGCAGATCATGAGGAAGTTTGCCGGGCACCTGTGTGCAGTCATTGCAGTTTCAATTCCGTTTGCAACGATCCTCACGAGTAGCCGAACGCTGAATCGTTGGATCAACCACGACTGGATCTTTGTCAGCTTATGGATCACTGCGATTTGTTTAGGCGTAATCGCAAGCCGATTGGCAACAAAAATGTATTTATGGGTCGCTGGGGTTCTGACCTCCCTCCTGCTGCTTGTATGCGCGATAAGTCTGGTTTGGTACGGTGGCCCCTTTGGGCCATAGGATCGTCGAATGGATCTAACCAACAAACGCGTGCTCGTCGTTGGCCTGGGGAAGAGCGGCCTGGCTGCCGCGCTCTTTTTGCGCGACAAGGGTGCGCGGGTTACGGTCAGCGATACGCGCTCCATGGCCGCACTGGAAAAGGAGATTCCCGCGCTGCTCGATGCGGGCATCATGGTGGAGGCCGGCGGGCATGGCCTGCTGACCTTCCGGCGGCAGGACCTGATTGTCGTGAGCCCTGGAGTGCCTTACGACACTCCGGAATTGGCGCAGACGCGCGCCCTCGGTGTTCCCGGACTTGAAATCATCGGCGAGGTCGAACTTGCCAGCCGGTTCCTGGTTGGCAAGATCGTCGCGATCACAGGCTCGAACGGCAAGACGACCACGACTGCGCTTACCGGCAAAATCTTCGCGGACGCAGGCCTCGCGACGCTTGTTGGCGGCAACATCGGTGTGCCGGTCATCGAGCTCGTCCCGCGCAGCACACCCGATACATGGAGTGTGCTTGAGGTTTCCAGCTTCCAGCTTGAGACCATCGCCGAATTCCGGCCGTGCATCGCGGTCGTCCTCAACATCACGCCGGATCACCTCGATCGCCACGGCAGCTTTGAAAACTACGCCGCCGCCAAGGCTCGCATCACCGAGAACCAGACCGGCAACGACTTCCTAGTTCTGAATGCCGAAGACAAGCCCACGCAGATGATCGCCGCCAAAACCCGCGCGCAGATCTTCTGGTTCTCGCCGCGCCGGCCGGTCAAGCAGGGCGCCTTCGTCCATGGCGAAAGTATTGCCTTTCTCCCGCGTGAGGGCGGCAAGGCCGAACCGATCATGCCTGTTGCTGAAATTCCTCTTAAAGGCGCGCATAACGTCGAGAATGTTCTCGCCGCGATCTGTACAGCGCGCCTGGCCGGAATCCCCGCGGCGTCGATCCGCGAATCTGTCCGCACGTTCAAGGCGGTTGAACACCGCCTCGAATTCGTCGCCACAGTCCGCGGCATCGACTTTTACAACGACTCCAAGGCCACGAACGTGGATGCCACGAAGAAGGCGCTGGAAGCGTTCGCTGGCGGCCTTCATTTGATCCTTGGCGGCAAGGACAAGGACTCCGACTATACCGAACTAGCCGATCTGATCCGTACGCGAGTGAAAACTGTTTACACCATTGGTTCAGCCGCAGAGAAGATCGAGCAGCACCTTAATGGAACGGCGAAGATCGTCTCAGCCGGAACGCTCGATGCAGCCGTGCGCACCGCCGCCGAGGACGCCAGCGCAGGCGACGTAGTGTTGCTGGCCCCGGCGTGCGCAAGTTTCGACCAGTTCGAGAACTACGAACACCGGGGCAAGGTATTCAAGAATTTAGTGCAGTCGCTCAAATGAGCGACACAGAAATGCGGAGAATCTGAGCCTGCGGCTCAGATTGACGAGCAGGGTTGGAATGGCGAAGCGGGTCGGAGTCGACAAATGGATGTTCGGGACAGTGCTGCTGCTGGTCCTGTGCGGACTGGTGATGGTCTTCTCTGCCTCCGCCGTCATGGCGAAAGACACCATGGGGTCGCCGTATGCCTTCGTCATTCGGCAGGCCATCTATGCTTTGTCCGGAATGATTGCGCTTACAGTCCTGATGCGCATCGACTACCGCCGCTATAACAGCTATCCGGTGGTCGTCGGCGCAGTGGCGGCCACCACTGTGCTGCTGCTCGCTGTCTTCGTGATGCATGGTAAGGTCAACGGCGCGCATCGCTGGATTGGCTTCGGCCCGGTCACGCTCGAGCCGTCCGAGCTGGCCAAGCCGGTCATCGTTTTGTTCCTCGCCTACTTTCTGCAGACGCGCGTACACGTCATGGACGACTGGAAGGGCACTATCCTGCGCGCTGCGCTGCCGCCGTTGCTTTTCACGGGGCTGATTGTCCTGCAGCCCGACCTCGGCACCGCGCTGGTCTGCGCGGGCGTCACCGCGCTGATGCTGTACCTCGCGGGAGCGCGCGTGAAATACTTCGCGATCGCCGCCGCCCTGGCCGCACCCTTGCTCTACTACGACCTCTTCCATGTTGCGTTCCGGCGCGCACGCATGATGGCCTTCATCAATCCCGAGCTGGACCCCAAGGGCGCCGGTTTCCACATCCTGCAATCGCTCATCGCCGTCGGCACCGGCGGCATCTTCGGGCGCGGCCTGATGGAAGGCGTGCAGAAGCTCTTCTATCTTCCCGAGCCGCATACCGACTTCATCTTCGCCAACATCTGCGAAGAGCTTGGCCTCGTCGGGGCGCTCGCCATCGTGGCGCTGTTCGTCGCGCTGGGCTATCGCGGCCTGCGCGCGGCCGTGCTCTCCACCGACCCCTTCGCGCGCTTCCTCGCCTTCGGCATCACCTCCGCCATCCTCATTCAGGCGTTCTTCAACATCAGCGTCGTGCTGGCCATTGTCCCCACCAAGGGCATCACGCTTCCGCTGATCTCTTCCGGCGGAACGTCGGTCTTCATTACGCTGGCCAGCCTGGGCGTGCTGCTGAACATCACGCGGGAGATCGACTGAGAAGAGTTTTTTAAATTTGAATCTTGTCGCGGAAAATATCCAGAATCAATAGCTTATGAGAAGTTGCCGCCTGCAAAATATTGATTTCCGGATATTTAGCCACAAAATTTCTGGAATCAATCACTTATGCCGCTAACTTGAGAACAGGGCGGGGATATCAGGGAGCGGATGAGGCGAACTCTCTCCATTCGCTAAGTTAATTGTAGCGAACGGGATAAAACTAAAATGCCACTTTGTTTTAAGAATTATCTCCCTTGGAGATAATGAGTTACCGGGAATCGAGGCCGTCCGGCCTCTTGACAGCATTTTTGCGAATGACTGGACTCGCGAAAACGGCGCATTCCCCGGGAGAAGGTCAGGAGCTGGATCTTTGCGCATTCTCATTGCAGGCGGAGGCACCGGCGGTCACGTCATCCCTGGCCTCGCCATCGCCCGAGAGTTGCGCGACAAGCACGGCGCCGAGGTGCGCTTTGTCGGCACAGCACGCGGCCTGGAAACGAAGCTCGTTCCTGAGGCAGGTTTTCGGCTTGAACTAGTGCGATCCGGGCAGTGGAAGAACGTCTCTCTCGCGACGAAGCTCCGCACCGCTTTCGATCTGCCGCTCGGCGTGCTCTCCTGCCTGCGCCTCCTCCGCGAGTTCAAGCCACATGTCGTGGTCGGCGTGGGCGGATACGCCAGTGGCCCCGGCATGTTGGCTGCAGTCCTCAAGCGTATCCCGACTCTCGCCTATGAGCCGAACGCCGTTCCCGGAATGACCAATCGTCGCGTTGGTAAATGGGTCTCCGCCGCTGCGGTCAACTTCCCGCAAACAGCGCGCTACTTTCGCAACGCGCAGGTGACGGGTATCCCGGTGCGCCGCGAGATCTTCGCCATCGCACCTCTTCCTGCGGGCGCGCCGCCGCACCTGCTTATCACCGCGGGCAGCAACGGCGCACTGGTCTTCAACGACACGATGCCCAAAATCGTGCCCGACTTGTTCGCGGGCATCCCCGGCTTGACGATCACACATCAGTCCGGTGCGCGGAATCTCGACACAACCCGTGCCGCTTACGCTGCGAGCGGCGCGGACGCCTCGCGCTGGCGAGTCGAAGCCTTTTTCCCAGACATGCCTGCGGAATACGCGGCGGCTGACGTGATTCTCGCGCGCTCCGGCAGCACTGTCGCCGAGCTCTGCGCAGCCGGCCGCGCTTCTGTACTGGTACCTCTCGCGACCGCGGCGGACGACCACCAGCGCAAGAACGCCGAGGTACTCGTGGAGGCAGGCGCTGCTCTCATGCTGCTGCAAAAGGATGTCACGCCCGCTTCGCTGCTCGACGCTTTGCGCGGTCTGTTCACAGATCCTACCCGCCGCAATCAGATGGCGGCAAACGCCCGCTCGCTCGCCAAAGAAGGGGCACTGGAGCGTATCGCCGCGATGATTATCGAGCTCGCGCGCGGCTAAAACTCCGGTTACACAACCGTCGCGAACCTCGCGCACCAAAACGAAAGGGCCGAGGAATTGATCCTCAGCCCATCCGCATCGCGCTTGCGTTCTTGCTACTTCTTCAGGTTCGGAGAAGTTTGCGATCCTTAACGCCGTCCACCACCGCCATGCGATCCACCGCCTCCACCACCGCCGCCGTGGAAGCCGCCTCCACCGCCACCGCCAAAGCTCGCATGACCCCCTCCATTGCCACCGCCAAAGTTCGCGTGACCGCCGCCGCCGAAGTTGGCGCGGCTTCCACCTTGTGGTGCGCTGAAGTTGCCGCGCGATCCGGCATTGAAGTTACCCCGCTGTGCCGGAGCGGCAGAGGGTGCGCTTGCGCGACCCGAGAACGCTGCACCGCCGCCGAAATTCTGGCGTCCTTCGTTGCCGCGGAAGGCTGGACTGTTGTTGAAGCTCTGACGTCCCTCATTCCCGCGGTTCGCAAAGCCGTTGTTGCCGTTGTACGCCGGACGGTTGCCGCCATTTGAGAAGCCGGTGCTGCGCTCCGTTACGCCGGCATTGCCGCGGTTGGCAAAGCCATTGTTGGCGTTATACGCAGGACGATTGGCAAAGGAGCCATGCTCGCCTACGGCAACATTGCCTCGGTTTGCGAAGCCGGTGCTGCGCTCAGCAGAGCCGCCGCGGTTCTCGAACGTGCGGCCGTTGACGCCAGCGCCGCGGTTCACGCCATGCTGGAAGCCAACATCGTTGCGTGTGAAGGCTGATCCGCCAGGCCGTCCGTCAAACCCGCGTACCCGCTGGTTGTAGACGAAGCGATCATGGTCGTGGTCGCGGAAACCAAGATGGTTATACGCGGAGTTGTAGAAGAAGTGGCCGCCGTTCCAGTAGCCGCCATAGAAGCCGGTGCCAAAGTAGCCGAAGCCGTAGTTGATGCCGCCGTAGTAGCCGACGGTGCGGCCCCAGTATCCAGGGTGCCAGTAGTAGAGGTCGGCATCCCAGCCCCAGTAACCCGGCGTCCACAATGCATCCTCGTAGGGCGGATAGACCCAGGCGCCGTCGACCCAGTACCAGCCATCGTCACCCCAGGCCCAGTAGCCGGGCGTCCAGATGTAGCCGTAGCCGGGAGCGATCGGCTGCGTATAAACGGGAATGGGAGGAGGCGCCACACCAACCGAGAGAAAGACCGCCGCATGCGCGGCAACCGGCGCGAGAGCGAGTGACCCGGCGAAAACAAGTGCGGCGAGCGTGGCTTTCAAAGCTTTTGCGATGGTCATATTTGCCCCTGTCCTTCCCCTTCTTCGCTTGCCCGTTCTTGCCCTGGAGCGGCGGGTTGCGAGAATGGCGAGGACCAAATCAAGGAGTCTCCGGGGGCGTTTGCGGCTCAATCCAGCTCCCATCAATCTCTCTTGAAATTTAGACACACCATACGCCAATTGGTTGCGCTTTTGGAAGGCCGAGCCGAAGGCCTATTGGCGACTTTATGGCCAAATCACTGAGTTTTCGCGAACCCGCAGACGTCGACACTCTTCGGAAGCTTAAGGAATGCTGAAGCGTCTTCCGGTCATGCGCTTCCGTCTGTTCCTCCCAGGCGGGCAGGCACAGATTCTTGCCACCCGACCCGAAGGAGAGCGTTATGAAGAGTACATATAGCCGTACCGCTTGCAGCATCTCCATCGTCGTTGCCCTGGCTCTCACCCTCAACCAATGCGCATACGCAGCGCGACTGCCCCACATCCTGGCAGCGGCGCAGGCGGCCACGCAGACTCCACCGCCACCTGCGCGCATCGCGTCGGCGCACACCGTCTTCCTCAGCAACGCCGGCGCCGATCCCAGCTTCCCTATCGATTCCACGCAAAGCTTCAATGACATCTACGCCGGCCTGAAGAAGTGGGGACACTTTCAGTTAGTCGACTCCCCGGAGAAGGCCGACCTTATCTTCGAGCTTCACGGAGTGGCCCCGGTGAGCGGCGTGACCGGCGTGGATGGCGACATTTCGTCCTACACCAGTCCGGCCTACCAACTGACGATTCGCGACCCGGGGAATAACGCGGTGCTCTGGACGATCACCTCGCCTGTTGTTCTCGCCGGCAGAAAGCGTGAGCTGGCGCGCTGGGTGACGCAGTCGGAGGAGAACCTCATCAGCCGCATCAAGGTGGTCTCCGGCGAAGCGCTGACAACGGCCGAGTCGGATGGCTTGACCACGATGCCCAAGTTTCACACCGGTCGCGCGATGCTTCTCGTGTTTGGAATCCCGGTGGTAGCTGCCGTAGCCGGCGGCCTCATCCTGCACCACGAGTATGAGAACGGTCTGGCACAGCAGAAGGCCTCCACGGACGCGTTCTGCCAGGCCAATCACATACCGCTGTCGGAATGTGCCGGCGGCTGAGGGATCTGTAAAAGCACATCGCAAACACGTAAGCCCCATCCCTTTCGGCGAGCGTTTGGCCCTGCTCGCGGGCTGGATGGGGCAGCTTACGAATCCGGCGCTACCGGATTCCGGCGCGCGTCGGCGGCAAAGCCTTCGCGGAGCCGGGAACGTCTGACCGTTGCGGAAACGGAATCACCCGCGCGTTGTTCAGCCCTTCGGAAGGCGGCGGCGCGCTCTGAATCAGCACTGACATGCGGGCTGCATCAGGCAGGGGCGGCTCTGGCTGCGGCTGATAAAGTGAAGGTCTGGTGCGGCGAAGCAGACTCGCCAACGCGCCAAGGAGAGAGCGCTTCGCATGTCTTTGCCCGGACATTTTCTGTTTGCCCCGTCGCACCGTATTCATTTCATCGGCGTTGGCGGCATCGGCATGAGCGGAATCGCGGAGATTCTCCTCACTATGGGTTACAGCGTTTCCGGGTCAGATCTTCGCCGCAGTTCTGTTACGGATCGCCTGGAGAAGCTCGGCGCAAGGATTTACGAGGGGCATGCTGCGCCGAATGCGGCGGCGGCGGATGTGGTGGTCACCAGTTCCGCGGTCGCATCCACCAATCCCGAAGTGCTAGAGGCGCGCGCGCGCAAAGTTCCCGTCATCCAGCGCGCGGAGATGCTCGCTGAGCTGATGCGGCTGAAGTACGGCATCGCCGTCGCCGGCATGCACGGCAAGACCACCACTACCAGCCTCATCTCGGCCGTGCTCGGTCCGGCCGGCGGCAATCTCGATCCCACCGTGGTGGTCGGCGGACGTGTGGATGCGCTGGGGTCGAACGCGCGCCTCGGCAGTTCGCAGTACCTGGTCGCCGAGGCCGATGAGAGCGACCGCTCGTTCCTCAAGCTTTCGCCTGTGCTCGCGGTGGTCACCAATCTCGATCGCGAACACATGGACTGCTACCGCGACATGGCCGACGTGGAGGGCGCATTTGTCGAGTTCATGGACCGCGTGCCGTTTTATGGCGCGACTACTGCCTGTATCGATAATGATCTGCTGCGCGGGGTGCTCGATCGCGTGCGCCGCAAAATCTACACATACGGTGAGCGCGACGACGCAGACTTCCAGCTCAGGCTGATCGAGCGCCGCTCCGCGCGGCGCCCACTTTCAGCAGACGACACCGCGGCAGGTCACTGGCGTTTTGAAGTCACCTGCCGCGAGGCGGGCGGAAGCGTGCAGACTCTCGGCCCGTTCGAGTTGCACGTTCCCGGCCGCCACAACGTGCTCAACGCCACTGCCGCCGTCGCCATCGGCGTACAGCTTGGCGTCTCGCCGGACCGTATCGCTGCGGGTCTGGCCAGCTTCCGTGGCGTCGACCGCCGCTTCCAGGTGCGTGGCGTTGTTCGCGGCATTACCGTGGTGGACGACTACGGCCACCACCCCACGGAGATCGCCGCAACACTCCGCGCTGCCCGCGATGCCGGATACAAGCGCGTGCATGTCCTCTTCCAGCCGCATCGCTACACACGCACGCGCGACTTGCTCCCGGAGTTCGCCCGCGCCTTCGCCGATGCAGACACCCTGCGCGTGTTGGACATCTACGCCGCCAGCGAAGAGCCCATCGCCGGCATCGACGCCCGCTCCTTGGTTGAAGCCATCCGCGGGACCGCAACCGTCAGCGGCAGCGTGGAGCACGCTGCCTCCATGGCGGAAGGTGCGCGCGCCATCGCGCTTTCCGCTTGCGATGGCGACGTGATCCTCACCCTCGGCGCAGGGAGCGTGTCCCAGGCGGCTGCGGTGGTCCTGGACGAGTTGGCGCGTACCAGCTGAAGGCGTGTTGAGTGGCGTAAGGCCTCCTGGCCACGTTGCGGATAAGGTACATCCCTGCTTAATGGATAGGCTCCCGCAAAAGCAGCCGCTATGATCGGGTGAGGAATTTCTCTCGGGACCATATTTCAGGCGTGCGAGCGGGCAATCTTTTTTCGAATCGTGGCTCTGCGGTGCTGGATGCGCCGGAGAACTCGCGCGTCCCGCAGCAGAAGCGTGCCGCCGGCCTGAAACGGTCCGCACCCGTAACCGAGATGCCGCTCAGGCGCGACGCCTCGCGTGACGATTTCGACCGCTACGACGAGGACGCACCGGATCAAAGGCAACGCACCCGCGGTGCAGTGCGTATCAGCTTCCGCGATGGCCTGATCCCGAAGACATTGTGGGGCCGCATCGCCGCCGGCTGCCTCCTGATGCTCGCGGCTGGAGCTGTGATCGTGTCCGCCCTCGTCGTCCGCAGCTTCCTGCTGCACGATGCGCGCTTCGTCGTGCCCACTTCCGAATCCATCGAACTCGCCGGCACGGGCCACCTGACCCACGCGCAACTGCTCAGCATCTTCGGAGAGGATGTGGGCCGCAACATCTTCACCATTCCGCTCAATGACCGCCGCGCGGAGCTTGAGCGCCTGCCCTGGGTTGAGCACGCCACCGTCATGCGCCTGCTTCCGGATCGTCTGCGCGTCGCCATCGTGGAGCGCACCCCAGTCGCGTTCGTTCGCCAGGGACCGCACATCGGCCTGGTAGACGCAGGCGGCGCGCTCTTCGACATGCCCAGCCCGGAGATGGTTGCCGCGGGCGGAGGCGCCACGCCGCATTACTCGTTTCCCGTGCTCACGGGCATCTCCTACAGCGATCCCCTCTCCACTCGCGCTGCGCGGATGAAGATGTACATGGCCTTCGTCGCCGCGCTGGACGCAACCGGCGAAAAGATCTCCAGCAAGCTCAGCGAGGTCGATCTCTCCGACCCTGAAGACCTCCGCGCCGTGATTCCCGACGCCGGCGGATCCGACGTCCTCGTGCACTTCGGTGAAGACCATTTCCTTGACCGCTACCACGCCTATCGTCAGCACCTCGCCGAGTGGCGCACCCAGTATCCGCATCTCGCCAGTGTGGACATGCGTTATGACCGCCAGGTGGTGCTCGGCATGAAGCCGGACGCGCCGGTTGCTCATTCCCCCGCGCCAGCGCCAATTGCATCCGTCAGCACGGCTATCTCCAGTGGTTCGTCCGCGGCGTCCGCATCTCCCGCGCCCGCCGCAGTTGCCACCGCACCTGCAAAAGCGCCGGCCCACGTGACGCCGGCAAAGGCCGTTTCTCATGCGGTGAAGCCTGCGCATGCGAAAGTGCGGGCTAGAAAAATCACAACGGCACACCCGCATGCACCTGCGACCCATATCGCCTCGGCGCACCATTCTGCGGGAGGTGTGACCCCGTGAACAACCGGCAGGACAGCCTCATCACCGTCGTCGATGCCGGGAGCAGCAAGATTTGCGTGCTCGTCGCCGAGCTGCAGGACGGCGTGCTGCGCTATCGCGGACACGGTATTGAGGTTGCGCGCGGCATGCGCAAAGGCCTGATCGCCGACCTTGCCCCAGCCGCGGAGGCCATCAATCGCGCCGCGCTGGAGGCCGAGCGCATGGCCCGCGGCACCATCGAGACCGCCGTGGTCGGCATCGGCGGCGCGCACGTGCGCGGTGTCAACAGCTGCGGCGGTATCTCCATGGGCAGCCGCATGCGCGAGATTACGCGCGAGGAGGTCCGCGCTGCTGTGGATCGCGCGCGCTCTGTCGCGCTGCCGCCCGACCGCGAAGTTCTGCATCTGCTGCCGCAGGAGTTCATACTCGACGACCAACCCGGCATTCACGACCCCATCGGCATGGTGGGCAACAAGCTCGAGGTGAATCTCCACCTTTCCACCTGCTCCGGCGGGGCCGCGCAGAGCGCCGTCACCTGTGCCAACCGCGCGGGCCTTGAAGTGGTCGACACGATCTACGAAGGCATTGCGGCCGCGGAGGCCGTGCTCTCCGCCGACGAGCGCGAACTCGGCGTCTGCGTCGCCGATGTGGGGGCCAGCACCACTGAGCTCGCCGTCTTCTTCGAAGGCTCCGTTGCGCACACTGCCGTGTTGCCTATTGGAGGCGACCACTTCACTAACGACCTGGCCGTCGGCTTGCACGTCTCCGTGGAAGAGGCAGAAGAGATCAAGCGCGTCTACGGCAACTGCGTGGTTACTGCCATCCCGCAGCACAATGAGATCGAGGTCGGCGGCAACCTCGCCACCGGCGCACAGGGCGGCGAGTTGCAGCCTGCCCGACTGGTGCGCCAGCGCTTCCTTGCGGAGATTCTCGAGCCCCGCGCGCGCGAGCTCTTCACCATGCTGCGCGACAACCTGCGCCAGGGCGGCGTACTCGATGCTCTCGGCGCGGGCTGCGTCCTCACCGGCGGCGGCGCGCTGCTCACTGGCCTGCTGGACAATGCCGAGAGCCTGCTGCGCGTGCCCACGCGGATCGGTTCGCCGGTTCCGCTCTCGCGCATGCCCCAGGAGCTGGCCTCACCGGAGTTCGCTGTCGCCGTCGGTATGCTGCTCTACACGCACCGCACGCAAGTACGCCGTGCGAGCGAGGAACAAGGTCTGCGCGCCAAGCTCAAGGCCATCTTCGCCGGCAGCTACTAACGAAACACTTCCTTCCGCCGCAGCACATCCACCACATCCGACATCGCCAGGGCCCAGGCGCTCCACGCCTTTCGCGAAGATTCCCCTAGCGCTTTCACATACAGGCTCACCGCGAATCCCTCCTGCGCACCCTGCAGGCTTACGAACGCGGGCCGCAACACGCAGTCCAGCGCGGTACGATGGTGATCCAGCGGCAGCGCCAGACGCGTTACAGAACGCAACAGATGTTCCTGCCGCGCGAAGGATGCAAACAGCGCGCGATCGCGGCAGATGAAATCGATATAGCTGCCGAACCCGGACTTCAGCGCAGCCGAATCGTTTTCTGCAGCGTCCTCTTCATGGGCGTCGACAACTTCGAGCGCAAGATCAAGGCGAAGCTGCGCGACTTCATCCTCGCTCAACGCCCATGCGTCGCACTTCGCCGTGAAGATCGGCGAGCGGCCGGCATTCAGGGCGCGCAGAGCCTGCATCAGCGGCGGATGCGCCTCCGCCTCGGGAATCTCGTCGATGGCATGGGGATGCGTGCGCAGATCGACGAACGAAGTATCTGGTCCGCTCCAGGGCACAACCACGACCGGGTCGTCCGCGCCGCATTCCACTTGCCACTCAGCGTGCATGGGCCAGCACGAACCGCAGCAGCGTGTGCTCCGCCCAGTACCCATCATCGTTTGCGGCCGGCTCCGGTTTGGTCAGGAAGGCGCAATGTCCTCCATGCTCCGTCTGCACGAACATGATGTGCGGATTGCCACGGATCGCCTTCACCGTCTCAGGCATGAGCACCACAAATGGATCGTCGAGCGAATGCAGGATCAGTGTGGGCACCGCAATGCGATCAACCACGCGCGCGGCAGCGACGCGATAGTAGTAGTCCTCCGCGGAGCTATAGCCGGAGTAAAAGGCCGTAATCCGCTCATCAAAATCGCGCAATGATCGAATGCCGACCGCCTGATTGGGATCGTAGGCTCGGGGAAAGCAGCGGACCTTGTTGCGGTAGCGCTTCAGCATCGCGCGCAGGAACCGCCGCTCGTATACGCGGTTGATGGGCCGATGCAGCGCCGTGGACGATGCGTCGAGATCCATCGCGGGCGAGATGCCTACAACCGCTCGCAGCTCGCACGGAGCATTCGTGCCCAGTTCGCCCGCGAGCTTCAGCACCAGATTGCCACCCATCGAATAGCCGATCAGCGCGACGTTTTCCAGCCGCTCGCGCGCGACGAAGAATCGCATCACGGCATCCACGTCACCCGAGAGCCCCGAGTGATACAGCGTCGGCGTCAGCTTCGCCGCCTCAAACGCGCTGCCGCCGCAGTTGCGCATGTTCATGCGGACCACGTTGCCGCCCGCTTGCCAGAATTTGTTCGCGTTGCCGATCACGTACTGCGATTCGGATGAGCCCTCAAGGCCATGCACGATGATCGCTGTGGGCCGCTGCGCGCGCACCTCCTTCGGCTGCCAGTGGCAGAGACAGAGAACGCGGCTGGCAATCTGCTCACCTCGCGACGGCGAGACCTCGATCAATTCCTGCTCCGCGGGAGGCAGATGGTCCGCGCGTGGAAGAAAGTTGCCGACGATCGTCTGGAGATGACCGTTGGAGAGAAAGCGGCGCGAAACGAATGGATCAACTGCAAAATTCGTTGAAGGCGAATCCGTGGGGGCAGTTTCCTGCGCGGTCGCGACTTTGCTCATCGCTTCCCTGCCCTTTTCGCGCATGCTTCCAGAAAGGCAACTGCGTTCAGTGCACCGCTCGGCTCATCCTCATGTTTGAAGTAGACGTAGACCTCGCGGTCTCCAGCTACGGCAGTGAAGCGCTCGGCAAATTTCGCAAGCTCCTCTGCACTGTACCCGCCGCTGCGCCGCAGGCGATAGCAGGCGTGAGTTCGCGCCGTCTGCACCTCCGGCGTGCGGAGATCGTCGCTTTCGGCGATACACAGCGCCGCGTTGCGCGCGCGCAGCACCGCGTAAATCTCTTGGCAAAACCACGACTCATGGCGAAACTCGAACCCAATCATCGGCGCGTTCGGGCCAATCAATGCGGGTGCGGCGAGGAAATCGCCAAGCTGCGCCGCATCCGCCTTGAAGTTTGGGGGCAGCTGGAAGAGAAGCGGCCCCAGCTTCCCTGCCGCGCGCATCGGTTCGAGCACACTGACGAAGCGCTCCACTGCCTCATGGCAGTTCCGCAGGCGGCCGATGTGCGTGATGCGTTGCAGCGCCTTGAAACTAAAGCGAAAGCTTTCGGGGGTCGCAGCCAGCCAGTTGGCAACCAACGTTGGCGTTGGAAACGCGCGGAAGGTGTAGTTCACCTCCACCGAGTTCATCCGCGACGCGTAGTACTCAAGGAACTTCTTCTGCGGTAGCTTTTCCGGATAGAACGCCGGTTTCCAGAGTGAATAGGCCCAGCCCGAAGTTCCCGCATGGATCGCAGATGGAACAGCGGACCACGCGGGAACGGATGCATCCGCCTGGGCCTCGGCCGGCGCTTCATCGAATCCGGACGGCAGCGAGGGCGCGGTTTGCTTATTACGAGGCAAGGTCAGTTCTCGTACGGCGCGAGCTGAATCGGGAGGGGATGTTTTTGGGGCGGCTACTGGGGTTCGAACCCAGGACATCCGCTGCCACAGAGCGGCGTTCTGCCACTGAACTATAGCCGCCGTATACTTCTGGATTATAACATCGCCTCCCCAACCCGAAATACTCTCTCCGCGCATGCGCCGCGGCGGCGGCGCGCTCGACGACGAATCGCTCGACCTGCTCTCGCACCTGCTCGACGACTGGTTCCGCATTCCCGGCACTGCGATCCGGTTCGGGCTCGATGGCATCGTCGGATTCATTCCGGGCATCGGCGACATCATCGGCGGGATTGCATCCTGCGTGATCCTCTTTGCTGCGTGGGCGCGCGGCGTCTCGTACGTCACCCTCGCCCGCATGGTCGTCAACTGGGGCATTGAGGTACTGCTCGGCTCCGTGCCTGTGCTCGGCAATCTGTTCGACATCGCGTGGAAGGCGAACCGGCGCAATTATGCGCTGCTCACATCCTCGCTTGCCGATCCGCGCGGGACGCGCCGCCGCAGCTGGCTCTTCGTCTCCGGTCTATGCCTTCTGCTCATCGCGATGCTTGCGTTGCCGCTGTTCCTCTTTGGGTGGATATCAGCTGTGGTGTTCCATGGTCTCGTCCATCTCCCCTGAGGGATATTACTTGACGAAGGCCCCCTCCCCTCCCTATCTCCAGTCCTAAAATCTTCTTTCTGCAAGGGTTAACCCGGAACCCAAAAACCAGGTACGGCGCAAAGTCTTGATTCCACGTGCAGATAATCTGCAAAGTCTTCGATCTAAAGCGTTTAGGTTGATTTGGAAGAGCCGGACAGAGCCAGGCGAAACCGCCGCGCTCCTGTCCGTTTCTCTTTCTATTCTACTATGGGCTGTCAAGTGGATCGACGCTTTTGAACGATGTCGAAAGGATCGGCTTCAACCTCACGCCGAAGCGCGTTGAGCGGCAGATGGCGAATTAGCATCCAATGGTTTAAACGACGGCGCAAAAGTTCAGGCCCAGCGGATGGCGCGTTGCGCACGCTACCGCACCGGAGGGCCCAAGCGGAAGCACGTTGCCATGGAAGAAGAAGGAATGATGGACAAGGTGACACTGGGCCGGGAGTTGCTGGTGGTCGACGATGAATCGAGCGTCGCCGATACTCTCGCCGTCATCTTTATGCAGCATGGGTATCGCCCACGCGTCGCGTATTCCGCGGAGCAGGCGCTGGAATTGATCCGCGACTGGGCACCAAACCTTGCGATCGTCGATGTGTGCCTGCCGGGGATGCATGGCATCGATTTTTCGATCCTACTGCTGGTTTCCCATCCTGAGTGCCGCGTGCTGCTGGTTTCGGGCCGGCCAGAGAGCGCCGACCTGGTAGCCGAGGCCGCGGGCGCCGGCCATCCGTTTGAGATCTACGCCAAACCCACGCCCCCGGATGAGCTTCTTATGCGCGCCGCTGAATTACTTCGTCCCGGCACCGCATGAGCCGCAGGCATAGAATGGGGTCGCAGAACGCCAGGAGACTCCCATGCCACGCATCTCGCGCCTGAAGCGCAGCGAAGTCCGGCCCAGCTCGGTCGCCATCTACGACAAGACGCTACGCGATCGCGGCAACGTGCCCAACATGTTCCGCACGATGGCGCACCGCCCAGAGATTTTCGAGACGATCATTGCGCACATGGATGCGGTGCTGAACACGGGCACGCTGTCCAAGGCGCTGAAGGAACTGGTGATCGTGCGCACGTCGCAATGCAACCGCACTCCATACTGCCTGGCATCGCACACGGCCATCTGCAAGCGGCTGGGCTGGACGGACACGCAGTTGGAGGCGCTGAAGGACGCGGCCAGCGGGGCGGCCTTCAGTGAGGCCGAGAAGGCTGCGGTCCATCTCGCCGAAGTGATGACGCTGTACCCCCACGGCTACACGGAGGAGGACTTCCAGCGTCTGCGCGGCTTTTATTCCGAAGGCGAGGTGGTGGAGCTGATGGCAGCGATCGGGCTGTTCAACTATTTCAACCGCTTCAATGATGTGCTGGAGATGGAGCCGACGCAGCCTGCGTCCGCAGAGGAGCTGGCGGAGGCGGGAGTGGAGACGGCGGCGGTGCGTTAAAGCGCGAGCAAAACCAGCCGGCGATGATTCAAATCCCAGGGGCTAAAGCCCCGCATCTCGGTTGACGTTAGGTGTCCGGGCTGAAGCCCGGACCTATCCAAAGACGGACCATCAAAAAATTAGGGGTAGAGTTTTGCGGGGCGGATCTGCGGTGTAGGTTCGCCAGCGGCCGTCATCAGCGCGATCAGCCGTTCGCGCAGTTCATCGGCCTGCTTACGGTACTCTTTGCGGCCGGCGAGATTCACCTGCTCCGCAGGATCGTTGCGCTGATCGTACATCTGATACTCCTGATAGACCGGAGCGGCAGGCTGGTTGGTCGTTCCGGTGATCTCGGCGACGCAGTAGGTCCACTCCCGCGTACGGATGGCACGGCCCGTCATGGACTCGCTGATCTGGAGGAGTTGTTCGTTCGGCCATGCGGCGCGCGCTTTCTCGTCCGAGACCAGCGGCAGGAAGTTGCGGCCCTTCATCGATGAGGGGACTTCGACGCCCGCGGCGGCGAGGAGCGTGGGCGTGAGGTCGATGATGCCGACCATCTGATCGATGCGCTGCGCGCCCTCGAATCCTGGACCGTGAATGAGCAGCGGAATGCGCGACGACGCATTGTGCACGCTGCGCTTGTATTCCTGGTTGCGCGTCATGAAGTGGCAGCCGTGGTCGGAGAGGAAGACGAAGATGGTGTTGTCCGCGAGGTGCTGCTCTTCAAGTACTTTGCGCACGCGCCCGATGGAGGCATCGATGGCCTCGCATGCGCCGTAGTAGTCAGGCAGCTCTTGTTGCCAGTTGCCGGGCTGGTTGCGCAGATCGTGCGGCACGAAGGAATTCTTATAGCGGTCAGCGGAGCCGTTGGGTCCGATGATGCGGTTGTCCCAATCGTTCTGCTGGTGCGGCTCCAACTGCGAGATGAAGAGGAAGAAAGGCTGGTCGTGCTGCTGGCGCAGGAAACGCTCCGCGCGATCTGTGATGAAGTCGACGCGGTATTCGTCCTTGTACGTAATTTCCTTCCCGTCCGCGTCCCAGATGGTGCCCTCGTACGGGTGCGTCGTATGTTCCAGCGCGTTCGCGCCTTCAAACATGCCGGTGAAACCGCCGCGCCAATCGGGCTTGACGAAGCCCACGCCGCCGCCGGCGGCCTCAGTGTTCGGCGCCAAGTGCCACTTGCCGATCAGGTTGGTGCTGTAGCCAGCCTTGTGCAGTTCGGTCGCGATCGTGGGCAGCGACTGGTTCATGCCGATGCCGTTGTGCCATACGGGCGTCTCGGTGGCGTAGCGGCTGGTGAGCATCACGCTGCGGGCGGGCGCGCAGACGGGCTGGTTGGTGACCGCCCAGGTAAAGTTCTTGCCTTCGGCGGCGAGCGCGTCCAGATTGGGCGTTTTGACGGAGCCGTTCAGGTTGTTCGCGCCGAGAAAGTCCCAGCGCCACTGGTCGGACATATAGAGGATGATGTTTGGCTTCCTGCGTGGTGCGGGCGCGGGCGCGATGGGGGCGTTCGGGGAGGTCTTCTTGTTCGGCGGGGCGGCTTCAACCATCGCGGTCCCCAGGCCCAGGGCGGCGCCGGTGGCCACACCGAGAAAGCGGCGGCGATCGAGCGTGCCTGTATCTTCAGTGGTGTTTGCGCTCTGCGCCTGTGCGTCCGGTGATTGCGGCTTGCTCACTGCTCCCTCACTCCGCGCGCAAAAGTCAGGCAGGCGCCGGCGGGCTTAAGGGTACAGTAGTACGGCGATGTTGTACGAGGTGAATGCGCTGTGAGCATCGCCTGCGCATGCGCCAACCACAGCCTGGTGATATTTGCCCGAGGCGAGACGTGCATTCAACTCATCGGGGAGGCGGTCGAGGCTCGATGCGGTGAACCGCATGACGAACCACGGTTTGCGCCCGCCCGAGTAGCCGGTGTCTCGCGCGCAGGTCTCGCGCGCAGAGGTGACATCGGCTCCTGCGGATTCGATGGCGATGTGTCCCTGCCTGCGCACGAGGGCGGCGATGGCTGCCTCCTGGTCCGCATAGCCGACAGCGCGTGTGACCTTCGCGAAGTCCTCGACGGCGTATAGCTGGCCGCCGCGTTGGACAACGCTGATGCCGGCTGCGTCAATCGACGGATTCAGCATGTTCTCGCGATGATGGTCGGAGTGCATCCAGAGGTCGTGAATCTGAACCGCGCTGGG
>DATNEM010000189.1:0-5020 GCA_035552995.1 Acidobacteriaceae bacterium
CGGTGCGAAGTTGAAAGAGGGACCGGATGCCGTCGATCCCTCCACCCTCAACCGGCACGAACTTGGCGAAGAGATTTACGAGAAGGTGCGCGCCCGGTATGCCGTGAAGGAGCAGATCATCGGCGCGCCCAACATGCGCTACCACGAGCGCATCGTGATGCTGAGCGTGCTCGATGGCCTTTGGAAGGACCACCTGTTGGCGATGGACCACCTGAAGGAGGGCATCGGCCTGCGCGGCTATGCCCAACAGGACCCGCTGGTGGCTTACAAGAAGGAATCCTTCGAGATGTTCGAGGCGATGATGCTGGAGTTCCAGCAGAACACGGTGCGCCATCTCTTCCGCATGCAGATCATCGGGCCGGACGGTAACCCGATTGAGAGTCTCGAGCAGTTGCCGCAGAGGCCCGCCGCCGGCGGCCCTGTCCTGGAGGGCAGTCCTGCGAGACCGCAGCGGCCAGCGCAAGCCAGCCTGCCGCTGGATGGAGATGGGCAGGCTCACGCGCCGGCCGTGCCGATTCAGACCAAAGCGCCCACCACGACCATCGACGCGCTGGAGCGGGAGTTCGAGCGCAAGAAGAAACGCGAGTTGGAAGTGGCGAGGGCCGCCAGCGCTTCATCAAGCAGCAATGGCAACGCACCGCGTGTCACGGGAGAGAAGGTGGGCCGCAACGATCCATGCCCCTGCGGCTCCGGCAAGAAATATAAGAAGTGCCATGGAGTGGCCGGTTAGCCGCTACTTCTTCTCCACCTCATCCATCAGCAGGCTCGCCTTGGTGGCGAGCGTGTGGGCGCCTTCAGCATCGCCGGTCCTCAGCGCCTTTTGCGCCTGATCGAGATAGTTGCGGGCCTGGCGAACCTCTTTCTTCTGCGCGGACGCAATCTGTGAAGACAGCGCTCCGATGCGTTTGAGGACTGCGTTGATCAGGTCCACCGCTTGCTGCGAAGTGTGCGTCGTGTCTTCGCCGCCGGCCGAAAGGGCGCCGATGGCAAGTGTGGCAGCGGATGCATCGTTGACGGCAACCTGCACCGGCTGCTCGTTCTCTTTGGGCGGAGGAGGAGTGCGGCGCCGCGGCGGAGTAGGCGGCTCGCCTGACGACAGCGGGCCGAGTTCAGGTTCAGGCACCGTCGCGATCTCCGGCGGATTCTCCACTGGGGGAGAGGGCTCCAGATCGACGGGAGCGAGCACTCCGATGGGCAAAGGCGGCCGGACCGGCTTATGGTGGCACCCCGCGAGTCCAACAGCGAGAATCAGTGCGAACCGGGCCGCGAAAGGCCGCGCTTTCCGGCGCGCGGCATCCATAACCGGCCGGCGACTCTGGTTCGCTGCATTTGGCAGAACGAGAATATCCACTGGTTCAGGCCACCCCAGCGTCTGCGCTGGCTGTCGCTGGCGCGTCAAGCGATCTCCTTACCGTTCATCGTACTTCTGATTGAGGGGCCCAAATTGTCGGAAGCCGCTGCCACGGTAGCGGTTGCTCCATCGCCGGCGGATTCCTGCCCGAGCTGCGCCGGCTTGCGCGGGTCAGCCGCACCTGCGGAAAGCGGTATCAGCAATGTGAACGTTGTGCCGCGGGTTGGGGAACTCGCGTCGGCATTCGAGCGCACCTCCAGAGAACCGCCGTGCAACTGCAGGATGCGATACGTCATGGCCAGGCCGATGCCGGAGCCGCGCGGCTTGGTGGTGAAGTAGAGATCGAAGATGCGCGGCAGCAGCGACTCGGGGATACCCATTCCATTGTCAACGATTTCAACCAGGGCGAGGCGTTGATTTCGGCGCACGGTCACCCGGACCAGGCCGCCGTCCGGCATTGCCTGCATCGCATTCAGGATCAGATTGAGAAGGGCCTGGCGCACAAGTTCCGCATCTACCCGTACCGGAACGGGCGCCGGCGGGGCGTTGGACTCCACGGCAACGCCGTGCTCCTTCAGCTCCTCTTCTGCAAGCTCAACTGTCTGTTCGACGACCCGGCGGAGATCGTGGTCGCGCAGATCGAGGTCCATCGGTCGCGAAAAGTCGGCGAGCGTCTCTACCACACGGTCCAGACGGTGCATCTCGTCGGAAAGAATCTCCACGTGCTTTTGAGCGCTCGACGCGTCGAAGCTGCTGCCCGCGAGTTTGCCGCGCAACAACTCCAGGTGGACGACCATGGCATTGATCGGATTCTTGACCTCATGCCCTACGTTCGCTGTGAGGCGTCCAATGGCGGCCAGGCGGCGAGAAACCTCAAGCTCCTGCTCCAGCTCACGCGCGGAGCCGGTATCGCGCAACGTAAGCAAGGTGCCCAGGCCTCGATCCGTACCTGCTTGTGCGCTTTCGCTCGAGCTATCGCCAATGCGATCGAGCGAAATTTGTACCTGGCGCCCATCCTCCAAAACCACCGTCTCCGCGGAGATATGGATGCCCCCGTGAAATGCCGCGAGAACCGCATCGCCCAGCGCGGTTCCCGGGAGAAATATCTGTTCGATGGACATGCCGACCATATCGTCCGGCGGCGGACCGCCCGGCCGGCTGAGGAAATACGCAACCGCGTCGGAGACCATTACGGCGCGACCCTCCGGGGCGAAGAGGACCACGCCATCGCGCAATGTGTCCAGCATCTGGTTGAGATTCGTCTGTAACGCTGTATAACCCTCTTCCCGGCTGCGTATCTCCCGGCCCAGTCGATCGATGGAGCGTGTGACGCGCCCCAGCGGGTCGCCTTCGCTGGCTGGAGCGTCCAGCATCAATGGCTGCTCGAGCACGACGCTGCCCGACGGCTCACCACGCGTCAGCGTCAGGCGTTCCAGCTGCTGGTTAATGGCCTGCAACGGACGCAGAGCCACCGCCGAGAGAAGTGCGGCGACGACAGCCGATGCAATGGTCGCCAGAAACGCGAACTCAAGCGCTGCGGAGAGCCACGGTTTATACGCATAGTTGAGGAAGTGCGTTCTGACTCCGATGTGCACCACCAGAAACGGCTGGTGATTGCGCTGGATGTCTTCAGAGATATCGAGTACGTGTGGACGACCGAAGAGTTCCCGGACCTGGCTGATGATGCTGCCCTGAAGCATGGCGGCAAAGCTGGCACGATCCGCAGTGTGCTGGTTGATGGCGTCGGGATCGGTGGAAACCAGAGTGACGCCATCGGCGTCCGTCACGCTCACATCCTGCACATCCAGCGAGGAGCGGTTAATCGTGTACATCGTGTTGAGCAGTTCGTTGTTGCCGCGCAGTGCGTCCGCCACGGCGGCGTGGCGGGCCGCTACAGGATCGGCCGCATCGGGATCCGGCGGGTGCGCCTGCAGGCCGGACGTGACGGCCTGTATCGCAGCGCTTTGAACCGCTCTCGCGAGGATGTCGTTGGAGGTGTAGGTGTTGTCGATGCGCTGGCGAAGCAACTGGCCGAGAAAGACCGTGGACAATACCAGCACGATAGCGAAGGTGAGGCCGCCAGCCGTAAGCACGAGCTTCGTTCGCAGCCCCATCAATGGCTCCCATTACTCTACCGCAGCTGCTTCAGCGGAGGAAGTGCTGGCGTATTCCTTGAGTTTGTTCTGCAAGGTCTTCGTGGTGATGCCCAGGATCTCCGCCGCGCGGGTCTTGTTGTTGTGCGTCGACTCGAGCGTCTTCAAGATCAACCGGCGCTCTGCCTCGTCAACCGTTGTACCCACAGGAACGTGAACGGTGCGCTCGTCACCGGATTCATCGGTCGGCATACCAACAGCCGCTGTCGGCCGCGTAGGCGATGGGCGCGTTGCGTACCCGGCCTCGCCAAAATGCGGCGGCAAGTGCTCCACCTTCAGCAAACCCGAGTGCGCAAGCACCGTGGCGCGCTCGATCGTATTGCGCAGCTCACGCGCATTTCCCGGCCAGTGCCAGGCGAGCAGGCGGTCCAGCAGGTCGGGAGCGATGCCCGTTACAGAGCATCCATGGCGTTGGTTCATATCGTCGATCATTTTGGCTGCCATCGCGGGTATGTCCGGCAGATGCTCGCGCAGCGGTGGCATCTGGATGTTGAACACATTGAGCCTGTAGTACAGGTCGCCGCGGAGTTGGCCGGACGCTACCGCCTGCTGCGGGTCCTTATTGGTTGCCGCGACCACACGCACATCGACCGGCGTCTCCACTTTGCTGCCCAGGCGGCGAAGCTTGCGGTCCTCCAGAACGCGCAGCAGCTTGGCCTGTGTGGGGGCGGGCATCTCGCCGATCTCATCGAGCAGAAGAGTGCCCTCCTCGGCGAGTTCGAAGCACCCGGCGCGCCGTTCGATCGCGCCCGTAAACGCGCCTTTCTCGTGGCCGAAAATTTCGCTCTCTATCAGGGTCTCCGGAATCGCCGCGCAATTGACCGCGATGAAAGGCTTGTTGCGCCGTGAGCTGAGCTCATGCAGGCAGCGCGCGACAAGTTCTTTGCCGGTGCCGCTCTCGCCGGTCACCAACACGGAAACATTCGAGGGCGCAACGCTCTCGATGATGCGGTAGATTCCCTGCATCGATGGCGAGGAACCCACCAGAGCGCCTAATCGCCCGGTCTCCGCCGCCGGACGGCGCGCCGGCGCCTGCGCTTCGCTGCTGACGTTGTCCTCGCGCTGGCGATTGGCGTTTTGCAGCACGGTGCGCAAGCGCGTGGGATCGACCGGCTTGGGAATGTAGTCGTATGCGCCGGTGCGCATCGCCTCTACAGCCGACTCGATCGAGCCCTGCGCCGTAAGCATGACCACAACTGTCTGCGACTGCGATTCCTTGATGCGCGCCAGCAGCTCCATCCCGTCCATGCGCGGCATCTTCAGGTCCGTAACGACGATGCCAGGCGACCACTGCCGCACCCGTTCCAGGCCCTCGACGCCATCGGCAGCACATTCGGTGCGAAAACCCCACGATGCCACCAGTTCCGTCAGGCCTGTACGCGCATGGGCCTCGTCTTCGACGATCAAAACCTTTTCAGACACTGCCACCTTCTTCATTTGGCGCTGCGGTGCACCGGCCCGGGTCCCCGCCAAGGCGCCGTCTTAAGTATCAAGTCTGATGGGAACTATGGGCAAG
>DATNEM010000190.1:0-4355 GCA_035552995.1 Acidobacteriaceae bacterium
CTGCAGCTTGGCGCGCTCGTTTCCGCCATGGCTAACGGCGGCACGCTGTACTATCTGCAGCACCCGCTGACCCAGGAAGAGGCAGCGGACTTCAAGCCCATGATCAAGCGGACCTTGGACATCGCGCCGCTGGTCCCAGAGATGCGGGATGGCTTGGAGGGCGCGGTCAACTACGGCACGGCACGCTCGCTCCATGCCGAGTTCCATGAGTTCCCCGTGATGGGCAAGACGGGCACCTGTTCGGACGACGGCACGCGTTTCGGCTGGTTCGCCAGCTATGCCAACACGCCAACCGGCAGCATCGTGACGGTCTTCTTTATCGAAGGCGGACGGCCCAGCTTCGGCCCGCACGCCGCGGAGCTGACCGGCAACTTCTACAAAGCCCTGTGGGACGCGAACTACTTCGAGGCCAAAGGGCCGCAAATGGCGTCGAATGCCTTCAGCGTAAGCCGCGCGGACTGATTTTCAGCCATTGCACATGTTGCCTGCACTGCATACAATAAATGTATGCAGTACACCATTCGCAATGTTCCCGATTATCTCGACGGCGTCCTTCGCGACGCGGCTCGCGAACAACATAAGAGCTTGAACGAAGTAATGGTGGAGGCTCTTGCGCGTGGGGCTGGTGTGGCTGAGTGCCGGGTTCGCCAGCGTGACCTCGGCGACATCGTCGGGACATGGCAGGAAGATCCCGCCTTCGATAGCGCGATGGCAGACCAGCGGCGCATCGACGAGGATATGTGGCGCTGAGGGTCGCGCTCGACACAAACCGCTATATAGACCTTTGCAGAGGCGAGGCCGCCGTTGTCGAAACTGTCGAGCTGGCGGATAAAGTTTGGATTCCGTTCATCGTATTGGGAGAACTTCGGGCAGGGTTTGTATTGGGAAATCAGGGCACTCGGAATGAAGCGGTTCTTCGCCGGTTCCTCATGAAGCCGAATGTCGAAGTCCTTTATGCCGACGATCAGACGACGCACCACTACGCAAATGTCTATCGGCAGTTGCGAAGGCAGGGTACTCCGATTCCCGCTAACGATATATGGATCGCGGCCTTGGCCCTACAGCATTCCTTCTCGCTCATGACCCGCGACACGCATTTCGAGCATCTCCCGCAACTGATGCGAGCTTAGAAAGTGGAGAGCCGCGAGACGTGGTTCGATTTTTCTTCGCCTAAGCCCATTTTGGTGCTATGATCCCTTGGAAGTGAAATTTAGACAACTTCCACCGAGGAGATTGGCACCGTGGCCGATGACCGCAATCGCGCGATAGAAGCAGCCCTTTCAGCACTCGACAAGCAGTTCGGCAAGGGCTCGGTCATGCGCCTCGGCTCGAAAGAGGCCGTTGTGCCCATCTCGGTCATCTCGACCGGGTCGATCTCCTTTGACGCCGCCCTGGGTGTAGGCGGTGTGCCCCGCGGCCGCGTGGTGGAGATCTACGGCCCCGAATCCTCCGGCAAGACCACCGTTACCCTCCAGATCGTCGCCGAGGCGCAGCGCGCCGGCGGACTGGCCGCCTTTGTCGACGCCGAACACGCGCTCGATCCCGGTTACGCAAAGAAGCTCGGCGTGGACATCGACAACCTGCTCATCTCCCAGCCCGACTACGGAGAGCAGGCTTTGGAAATCGTCGAAGCGTTGGTCCGCTCGGGCGCGATCGACGTACTGGTAGTAGATTCCGTGGCCGCCCTTGTGCCCAAAGCCGAACTCGACGGCGAGATGGGCGAGGCGCAGATGGGGCTGCAAGCAAGATTAATGAGCCAGGCCCTCCGCAAACTGACTGGCGCTGTTTCGAAGTCCCGCACCTGCCTCATCTTCATCAACCAGATTCGCGAGAAGATCGGCGTCATGTTCGGCAACCCGGAAACGACCACCGGCGGCAAGGCGCTCAAGTTCTACTCCTCCATGCGCATCGATATCCGCCGCATTGGTGCAGTCAAGGAGGGCGATGTTGTCGTCGGCTCGCGCACCAAAGTCAAGGTGGTGAAGAACAAGGTCGCCGCGCCCTTCCGCGATGCCGAGTTCGACATCCTCTACGGCGAAGGGATCTCGCGCGAGGGGGACACCCTCGACCTGGCCGTGCTCCACAACATCGTGGAGAAGAGCGGCGCGTGGTACAGCTTCCAGGGCGAACGCATCGGCCAGGGCCGCGAAAATGTGCGTGGTTTCTTCAAGGAGAACAAGGATGTGTTCGCTCGCGTCGATGGCGAGTTGCGCAAGAAGCTTGGCCTCGGGGCGTCTTCGATTGGTGCTGAAGTTCCCGCAGCTCCAACCAACGGGGCTGCCGCAGCGCAGGAAGCAGTGAAGAGCAAGAAATAGCGACACCCTGCCTGCGTCATTCTGGATCGCGTCCTTGCGATCCAGAACCTCCGTATTTGTTCGGCTTATGGGCGTCGCTTCAGCCGTGCCACGGACTAGCTCACCATCGGCCTGCCCAGCGAAACCACCTCGCGTCCCGCAGTCGCATTCAATATCTCCAGGAATGCAACCAGCAAAGCATCCACACCCGTCGCCAGGCCGAACCAGCCGCCGGGCCGGTCAGTAATGTGGCCGAACTCGGCAGCAGCCAACAGGAAGAACGTGATGGTCAGCAGCAGGAAGATGCTCCAGACTGCCTTGCTCAGGCGAAAGCTGACGATCCACATTAGCCCGGTAAAGACGCCCCACATCAGCAGCACAAAACCCACGCTCGCTGCGGAGGGCGCCGTCAGCCACCCGGCGTGAATCGTCCATTGCAGCAATGCAAACCACCACCAGAACAAGCCGTAGGAGGTGAAGGCGACCATGCCGAAGGTATTGCCGGTGCGGAACTCAAGAGTGCCGGCGATAATCTGTGCGACACCGCCAAAGGCGAAGGCCAGCGGCACGACGGCATTCACCGCATCCGTCGGAATCAAACCGGCATGAAGCGCGCATAACACCACGGTGGTGAGGCCAAATCCGGCCAGACCTAACGGCGCCGGATTGGCGAGCTTGACGGCAGGGACAGGGCTAGGCGAGTCGGGCATCCGAAGGGCTCCTGAAAAGATGGGCTGGGAGTGCGCACCCATCATATCCATCGAACCGCCACGCGCAATACTGCTCCGCGCACAAAATCAGCGGAGGCGCTACGTTCCCTCCCTCACTGGCCTCGCAATTTCTCGTTCGCAAACAGAAAGGGTGCCTAATCGGCGCCCTCCGACGGTTTGTGAGGCTTCTTTCGCTACGGGGTGCTGACCGGCGGCACGACATTTTCCGTTCCACCGGGGCCGCCCGGACGCCCACCATGCCAGTGGCCACCTCCCGGAGTGGGGGCCGCACTTCCTCCCGCGGCAGGCGTTCCCGTACCTTGCGCATCATGTGACGGCCGCTCATGCAGCTTGGTCCATTGGTCCGGCGTCAACACGCCGCGGATCGAGAGCAGCATCTTGGCATTGGCCTTCTCCAGGTCCGCGCGCGCATTGGCCACTTTGTCGATCTGTGCTGTGGCCTTCACCATATCGACAGGGTTGGCATCCATCAGCGGCCCGAGCATCACCTGCTGCTTTTCCAGATTCGCGCGCAGATCGATCAGGTCCAGCCGGCTGTGCTCCACGATGTCGTCCATCCTCCTTGTTTGGTCCGCGGTCAGGCCCAGGCGCTCCGCAATTCGCGGATTCTTCCACCACATCCCTCCGGGCCCCATCTGAAAGCTGCCCATCTCCATGCGGCTGCGGTCGTCGCCGAAATGTTCGCCGCCGAATCCACCCCGGTGCATCATTCCACCCCGTATCTCGCCGTGCGGCATGGGATGCATCGGCAGCGACGGTCCCTGGGGCGCGGTCGCCGGAGCCGAAGCATCAGGCGCCGAAGGTGCCTGCGCAAGTGTGAGCGTTGTCGATAATGCGAGAGCGGCAGCGGCAAGTGCGGCAGTACGAGCAAAGGCGGACATGGTTGATAGTTCCTTTAGTTGGATTTCTGGACGGAGAGATCGTTCGTTGCCGCCGGGTTGGCGAGCGGCTGCATGGCGTCAGGCACCGAAGCCGAAGCCGCCTGGTCCACATCATCCAGCAGCGCTTCGTTCGACTCGGCCGCGTAGTGCTGAATGCGTGGCGCGGCATTCGCGCTCGCCGCGCGTCGCGCTGCCTCCTGCGAACGCTGGTGCAGCACTTGCATCGGTACAAATGCAGCCAGCACCAATGCGGCCGCGCAGGCCAGCACGATGGAGCGCAATGCAGGCGAAACTACTCGCCGGGCGGGAAGCATCACCGGCGGCATTTGGCGCAACTGGCCGATGGCGAAGCTGGTGGTGGCCTCGCGGAACAGCGCAAGCGACTCGCGCAGGCTCGCCAACTCCGCGGCGCACTGCTCGCAAGTCAGCACATGGGCTTCCGCCGGCGT
>DATNEM010000191.1:0-8102 GCA_035552995.1 Acidobacteriaceae bacterium
ACGCCCGCGCGGCATCGACGCCCTCGTCGCGGCCGCACCGGCCTGGGCCAACGCCATTCCCACCGCTCGTTCCTTTAGCGAGGATTCCTTCCTCGCGAGGCATGCCTACCTCGCTCCCGCGAGGCGCCCAGGTTCGGAGGCGCCTGCGTCGGTCTACTATGCCGAGACGCCGGCCCAGCCTCTCGCTCCTCCGGTAGTGGCATTGGCGCAAAGCCCGCTGATAGCGCCTCCGGCGGTGCTGCCCGTGCCCGCTGTAGTGGCGTCCGCGCCGCCTCCGCCGCTGATCGGTCTCGATGCCGACGATGAGCCGCTGCTTTCGCCAATGGAGCGCGTTCAGGCATTTGTTCTGGGGCTGTCGCCCCGCAAAGTCTTCCTCTCGCTCGCAGGGCTCACTGTTCTTGCGGGTGGCCTTGCTGGAGTGATTGCTTATCGGACGCTTCACACCGGCCAAGCCCCGCAGTTCAAGGATCTTGAATCGGTGCCCCATCTTGGCGCCCCGTCGGCGGATTCGGGTACGACGGTTGCCTCTCCCGTGGCCGCCGCAGCATCCACCGCCTCTTCTGCTCCAATCCCGATGAAAGCAAAGTCCTCAGCTGTTTCCGGCACTTCGCTGCCGAAACCGGCCAAGGCAAAGCCGCACACCACATTCGCGAATGTCGCGCCTGCGGGCGTATGGCCGGCTCTTCCGCAACAGGCCACATCTCAACCAGCCGAAACGCAGAACGGACCGTCTACGGGAGTTGCAGGACCACTCTATGTTCCAGCTTCCACGATGATTGGATATGTGCTGGCTTCTCCGCAGCCGGCCTATCCAGTCGGCACAGCCAATGGCGTCAGCGGCACTGTCAGCGTTGCCGTCACCGTTTCCCGCAGTGGCATCGTAACCTCCGACCATGCAGTCAGCGGGCCAGCGGAACTGCGTGCTGCCGCGGTTGCAGCAGTGCGCGGCTGGCGCTTCCGTCCATTCCTCGTCGGCGGCGCGCCGACTGAGGTGACCACGACGCTTGAGTTTTATTTCAAGGGTGATTGAGCGGTCTCTGCAATCGTGAGATCGAACGGCCCCGGCAGCAGGGTCCACAACTGACAACTAGTTATAGATGACCTTGCGTTCGCCCCGCACGACGCGCCCAATCACGCAGTGCCGCTCATTGGCGCGGTTCAGGACGGCCTTGGCCTTCTTCACCTCTTCGGCTGGCACAACCACGATCATCCCGATGCCCATGTTGAAGGTGCGCAGCATCTCGTCACGTTCTACGCTGCCAAGCTGCCGGAGATGCTCAAACAGCGGCGGCACAGTCCAGCTCGCGAGATCCACCTGCGCGCCTGTCCCGCGCGGCAGAATGCGCGGCAGATTTTCCGTGATGCCGCCGCCGGTGATGTGTGCCATGCCGCGCACAATGCCCGAGGCTGTCAGTTTTTTGAGGACGGCGAGATAGCTGCGATGCGTCCGCATCAGCGCCGCGCCGGTCTTGTCCTTCAGTTCATTCACGTACTGGTCCGGCCCATACTTCGCAACTTCAAACAGCAGCTTCCGTGCGAGTGAATAGCCGTTCGTGTGCAGGCCGTTGGACGGCAGCCCGATCAGCACATCGCCGATCTGGATCGTCTCGCCGGTGACGATCTCACTGCGGTTCACGCAGCCCACGATCGTTCCGGCGAGGTCGTACTCGCCATCGGCGTAGAAGCCGGGCATCTGCGCCGTCTCGCCACCGATCAGCGCGCAGCCGTTCGCGCGGCATGCCTCCGCGAGCCCGCGCACCACCGTTTCGACAGTCTCGGAGTCCTGCTCGCGCAGCCGGCCCGTAGCCAGATAGTCGAGGAAGAAGAGAGGGGTCGCGCCCTGCACGGCGATGTCGTTCACGCAGTGGTTAACGAGATCCGCGCCGACCGTGTGGTGAATGCCAAGCTCAAATGCGACCTTCAGCTTCGTGCCCACACCATCCGTGCTGGAGACCAGCACCGGCTGCGGAAACTTCTCAAGGTCCAGCGCAAACAGCCCGCCAAAACCGCCGATCTCCGAGAGCACCTGCTTTGAGAAGGTTTTGCGCGCCAACATTTTAATGCGCTGCTTCGCGCGGTCGCCTGATTCGATGTCCACCCCAGCCTCAGCGTAGGTCACCGGCATGCGTGCCCGTGAAGACTTCCCCACGGCAGGCCTCTCACGGTCGCGCGCGGGTTTCGCTGCGGGAGGCGCTGCACGGTCTACCAGATCGGTGTCGTGCTCGGCGGGCGGATTGGGGGAGGCTTCTGACACTTCTCGGAGCTTTTCTTTGGCAGCTGCGCGTGCCCAGTCTACCAGCGGCGCGTGAGGATAAATGTGGACCAGCTCCTTATACTGAGGACGATGCAGACCAAGCCATTCGTCGACTCGCTCGAACTCGAGCGTCGCGCACTCGAGCTTTTCCCGGGTGGGGTGAACTCGCCTGTGCGGGCGTTCCGTGCTGTCGGCGGTCATCCGCCGTTTGTGGTGCGGGCGGAAGGCGCGACGCTGTTCGACGCGGACGGCAACCGCTACATCGACCTCTTCGGCTCGTGGGGGCCGATGATTCTGGGCCACGCGTTTCCGCAGGTGATCGAGGCGATCCGCGAGGCTGCGGGACGGAGCGTGAGCTTTGGCGCGTCGCATGGCGGCGAGTCTTCCCTGGCCGAGCTGGTCCGGCGCTGCTTCCCTTCGATTGAGAAGATGCGGTTCGTCAGCTCAGGCACGGAAGCCTGCATGTCTGCGATACGGCTGGCGCGTGGATTCACCGGGCGTAATTTCGTCATCAAGTTCGAGGGCTGCTATCACGGCCACGCCGATGCGCTGCTGGTGAAGGCCGGGTCCGGCGTTGCGACGCTGGGTATTCCCGGCTCGGCCGGCGTGCCGGCGGAGACAGCGCAGTTCACGCTGGCGCTGCCGTTCGACTCGCTCGCCGCGGTTGAAGCCGCCTTTGCAGCGCGTCCGGACGAGATTGCCTGCGTCATCGTGGAGCCGGTCGTAGGCAACGCGGGAACGATCCTGCCCGCGCCGGGCTTCCTCGAAGGGCTGCGGCGGCTGTGCACGGAGCACGGTGCGCTGCTGATCCTCGACGAGGTGATGACGGGCTTTCGTCTCTCGCTCGGCGGCGCGCAGCAGCTCTACTCGATTACTCCCGACCTGACCACGCTCGGCAAAATCCTCGGCGGGGGGCTGCCGTGCGGCGCGTTTGGCGGCCGCGCGGACGTGATGGACTACCTCGCGCCGCTTGGACCGGTTTATCAGGCCGGAACGCTGAGCGGGAATCCGCTGGCGATGGCCGCGGGGATCGCGACGCTCGGCTACCTGATCGAGCATGAGGCTGACGTCTACGCTCCGCTCGATCGGACAACGAAAGCGATCGCGGAGGGCGTCGCGGAACTGGCGCGCGAGGCCGAAGTACAGATGACTACCAACCGCATCGGCTCGATGTTCACCTGGTTCTTCACAGGCGAACCCGTGACGGACTTCGCGAGCGCGAGCACGTCGGACACGGAGGCCTTCGGGCGCTTCCACCGCGCGATGCTGGAGAGCGGTGTGTGGCTGCCGCCCAGCCAGTTCGAGGCGGCGTTTGTTTCGACGGCCCACACTGCGCTCGATGTGGAGCGGATTCTCGAGGCGGCACGGGCCGCGTTACGGTAGTTCCCCCACCCGTCCGCAAAGAATGCGTACGGATAGGGCACCCAGGCTATTCCTTTCCGGCCGCCTCCAGTTGAGCGATATCGAGCTTCTTCATCTGCATCATTGCCTGCATGGCCTTAGGTTTGGAGAGCAACTCGCCGATGTTGGCGGGTACGATCTGCCAGCAAAGGCCAAACTTGTCCTTCAGCCAGCTGCAGGCGATCTCCTGGCCGCCGTTGGCGGTGAGCTTCTCCCAGTAGCTGTCGATCTCGGCCTGCGTTTCGCAGGCGACGACGAACGAGACGGCTTCGTTGAACTTGTGCGCAGGGCCGCCATTGAGCGCGGTGAAGCGCAGGCCGTCGAGTTCAAAGCTGACCGTGACGGGCTTTCCCTTGGGCGGCAGGTTGGGATTGTCGAGATTGCTTTTCAGCTCGCCGAGGCGGCGGGAGTTAGGGAAGATGGAGACGTAAAAGTCGGCGCCTTCCTCGGCGTTCTGATCGAACCAGAGGAAGGGCGTGATGAGGGTTTTGGCACTGAGGTTCATGGGAGGCTCCTGTTCCGGGGGGGTACCCCCCTATCCTTTTGAGCAAAATCTTGATTCTGTTGTGGATACAGAACATAATCTTGATTTCAAAGGAGTTAGCTCCAACTATTTTGAAATCAAGAGATTGGACCGATCGAGAGGACACAATCCCAATCACGCAGCTCAATTTTCGTTTTCCACCCGGTGCTCTTCGAACACCCACCCTGTTTCTATTGTAGCGAGTTGAGTGGATTCGTTCGCGTTGGCAGCCTATTCATAAGAGCAGCGTTACAAAGTTTTTCTTGACAGAATTTATCGCGGAATCTCAGGGCTGAAGCTCCTGTTTATCGGGCCGGGCAGACGCCCGGACTGAAGTTCGGCCCTATCTGAAGACGTGACGATTCTCAGAAACTGAGCGGGATCCCAAAGGGGCGAATCTCGAGCGATAAGCTGAGAGCTTTTAAGCTCATAGCTCTGCGGTTACATGGGCGCGACTATTCCACCAGCGCAGCGAGCTGTTCGGTGGCGATAGGCCAGCCCTGATGGAAGCCCATCGCCTCGTGGGCCTTCAGATCTTCGACCCTCCAGTGGCGGACGCGGGCGGTGTAACGCGTGCCGCCGGCTTCGTCTTCAAAGGTGAGGATGAAGGTCATGAAAAACTGCGGTCCGTGTTCAGGCAGCTCCGCCGGCTGCCACGCGGAGGTATAGGCGTTCGTCATGACGAGCTTCGCGTTGGGTACGACTTCGAGATAGACGCCGCGGTTGGGAAACTCCTGGCCCTCCGGGCTGCGCATGGTGACGAGAGACGAGCCGCCGACGCGAACATCGGTTTCGGCGTGGGCGGTGGTCCAGGGCGCAGGCGTGAACCATTTGACGATCATGGCGGGATCGGTCCAGGCGCGGTAGACGCGCTCGCGCGGAGCGTTGATGTGGCGGGTGAGGACGAGGTCACGGCCTTCGACGGAGCTGACGGATTTGGCGGGTGCGGCGGTGGTCATGGGATGGCTCCTAAGTGGTGATGAATAGCTGGAGAAAAATGCAACAGCAGGTCCTTCGACTTCGGCGCTGGCGCGCCTGCGCTCAGGATGACAACGTTTTTAAGCAAGAGCAGATGTAGCGGCGATGGGGTGTGCTTCGCGGGCAGACGCAGGCGAGGAGAATGGCACCAGCGTGCGGAGGCGGAGGTTGCGCAGCCAGAGTCCGCCCCAGAGGATGATGGCGAAGAGCAGCGGGAAGAAGAGATTGAACAGCGGTGTGCCGGCGCGGACGTTGGCCTCAAAGGCGCCTCCGAGGAAGCCGGTGATGAGAATGGCTCCGAGAACAGACGTGCGGGGAATGATGTACAGGATGGTGAAGGCGAGAAGTACCATGCCGATGACGCGCAACGTCTCGATCGAGCTGTAGCCGAGTGGCGCGCTGGCGGTGATGACGAAGGGCGGGCAGACGATCTTCATGCCGGCGTCCATGAGCATGAAGAGGGTGGCGATGGTGGAGAGGACGTATCCGGTGATGCGGGCGGGTTTTGAGGGGGCGGCGGTTTGCATCGGTGGCTCCTTGGAAATGGTTGTAAGTTGTTCGTGATCCGTTGTCCGTAGCGGCGCCAGGTGATCCATGCGACCGCGACGTAATCTTCGGTCTATTCCCTCAGGGGCTAAAGCCCCTTCCGTGTTTCTGTGACTGGAGCGGCGCGGCTAAAGCCGCGCCCTTTCAAAACGCGGGGGAAGAGCATTGCCAGGTAGCGGTGCAGGTGGTCGATGGCTTCACGGGCGACTTCGGGGGTCTGCTGCGCTTTGGCGAAGATGAAGGCGCCTTGCAGGACGGACTGCATGAAGGTGCCGACGCTTTCGGCGGTCCACTTTGCGCGCGGCGCGTAGAGCTTCTTTGCAGCCTCGATGTCGCTGCTGAGTGCAGCGACATGCGAGCTGAGTGCGACTTCGCAGGCCTGGCGGATATGCGGATGCGTCCCGTAGGTTTCCTGCACGAGCGTTCCGAGGAGGCAGGTGTAGTCGGGAATCTCGCCGGTGAGGATGGCGGCGCGGAAGTCGACATAGCCGAGAAGGCGGTCGAGCGGGTCGGCGTGCTGGTGATAGGGCGCTGTGGCGAAGAAGCCTTCTGTCATGGCGCGCCAGTGCGCGACGGCGGCGAGGGCGAGGTCGTCCTTGGACTTGAAGTGGTGGAAGAAGCTGCCCTTGGTGACGCCGGCGGCGGCGCAGATGTCGTCCACGGTGGTTGCGGCATAGCCCTTGGAGCGGATGACGTGGAGGGCGGCGTCGAGCAGCTTCTGGCGGGAGGAGGGCGCTTCCCCCCCGACGCCACCTCCGCGTGAATGGAGTACCGGGGTATTTGCGGTGCTATCGAGTTTTACTTGCTGGGCGCTCATTTTTCGCTTGTCACCATACCAACTGATCGGTATACTACCGACTAGTCGGTATGGTGTCAAGAGGATTTTGCAGATTTCTCTCAACGCATCGAAACATGACCGGCAGGAATCCTGAGAACCTGATTCTGACAACTGGAGGAAAACACCACAATGAAGATGGACACGTATATCAACTTCGGCGGCAATTGCGCCGAGGCCTTTCGCTTTTACGAGCAGCACCTGGGCGCGAAGGTCAAGTTCACCATGAAATGGAGCGACATGCCCGAGGCGGACAAACACACGCCTCCGGGGTATGGCGACAAGGTGCTGCACAGCACCATGGAGATTGGCGGCGCAGTTTTGCTGGCCGCGGACGTGCCCAACTATCAGCCGATGCGCAGCGCGTATCTGACGCTGCGCGTGGATTCGATCCAGGAGGCGGAGCGGGTCTACAACACCCTGTCGGAGGGCGGCGAGATTTATATGAAGATGGGCGAGACGTTCTTCGCGCATCGCTTCGGCCAGTTCTCCGACCGCTTCGGCACCAAGTGGATGGTGATCTTCGACAAGCCGGGTCCAGAGCAGGCTTAGAACGCGATGTACTCGACGCAGCTCCAAGTTCCCAGCGGGCGAAATGCTGGTCCGCTGGGGCGACCGGGGTACAGGAAAGCAGAGGATAACGGTTGCAGTTCGAGGTGGTGAACGAATCGAGAACTCATCGCCCTCTGGTCAGGCTCCGGTCAGCACTTGCCGAAAGGTGCGCATTCCGCTGCGCGTGCCTGATTTCCGCGACTTTGGGTCGTCGATTTACAGCTACTCTCCATTTGCAAAAATTTTTTCGCGGCATTCGTGCGCCGCACGACTGTTTGCATCCAAGCGAAGCAGGAGAACGCACGCATGTTCACGTCTGGTCTGGTCGGCATCATCATCACCCTGGTCGTCGTCGGCCTGCTGCTTTACCTGGTTGAGCTCATCCCGATGGATGGCGCCATCAAGCAGATCATCCGGATCATTGTCGTCATCGCGGTAGTGATCTGGCTGCTGAATCAGTTCGGATTGATCGGCTACGTGACCAACCTGTTCCACTCAGGGCCGCCACCGCATCCGGTACCCGCCCGTCCGGCTCATTGAAGCCACCGCACAAAGCTATCGCGGCAGAATCTGTTCAAGCCGCGGCAGTTTGTTGTCGGCTTTTACATAACGCCGCCCGCGCAGTGCGAATGTTTCACTGAGCACGCACGCAATTGCCTCGGGATAGGCAATGTGCTCCTGCTCCAGGATGCGCGCGGATAGCGATTCGGCGGTGTCGTCATCGTGGACGGGAACGTGGCGTTGCACGATGATCGCGCCGTGGTCGACCGCCTCATCGACGAAGTGCACCGTGCAGCCGGCGATCTTTGCGCCGTAGTCGAGGGCCTG
Source organism: Acidobacteriaceae bacterium (assembly GCA_035552995.1). Classification (GTDB taxonomy): domain Bacteria; phylum Acidobacteriota; class Terriglobia; order Terriglobales; family Acidobacteriaceae; genus Edaphobacter. The sequence continues at coordinate 7,918 of DATNEM010000191.1, forward strand.
CTGTTGCGCGTCGAGGCCGGGGAAAGACGGCAGCAGGGACGGATGAACGTTGAGGATGCGGTTGGGGAAGGCGCGCACGAACTCCGGCGTAAGAATGCGCATGTAGCCGGCCAGGCAGACGAGGTCGACCTTATGCTGATGCAGGCGCGCAATCATTTCCGCGTCATGCTCGGCGCGCTTGCGGC
>DATNEM010000192.1:0-11695 GCA_035552995.1 Acidobacteriaceae bacterium
CTGCCATCACCACCGCAACCACGCTGCGGATCCTCGCCGCCGGCGGCCATCCGTGATCCGAGTGCCCGATTCGACCACAAGCCGAGTCTCCATGACCCTTCCCTCCACGCTGGACAGCGTCAACTCCGTCGAAAAGACCGCTGAAGAGTTCGCCGCACGCGCCGGCTTCGACGAGAACACCGTTCCCAACATCGTCATGGCCGTGCGCGAGGCCACCATCAACGCCGTCATGCACGGCAACGCGCACGACCCCGCCAAGCAGTTCAGCGTCGCCTTCGAATCCAACTCCGACTCGCTCGTCATCCGCATCGCCGACCAGGGCCCCGGCCTCGACCCCAACGCTCTCCCCGACCCCCTCGCGCCCGAGAACATCCTGCGCGGATCGGGCCGGGGCATCTTCCTTATCCGCGCCTTCATGGATGAGGTACACTTTCGCCAGTTGAATCCAGGCACAGAACTGACGCTGATTAAACACCGCTCCCCGGCACAGCCGGCGGCTTAGCCTCTCCAAGGAGAAACATCGCAATGAGCATGAAAGTAGCAACCCGGCAGGTGGACGGAGTCACCATCCTCGATCTCAGCGGCCGCATCACCCTGGGCGAAGGCAGCGTTACCCTGCGCGACGCCGTCCGCGACGCGCTCGCCAAAGGCTCCCGCAAGATCATCCTCAACCTCGCAGACATCAGCTATATCGACTCCTCCGGCATCGGCGAAATGGTCTCGGCCTTCACCTCCGTCAAAAACGCCGGCGGCGAGCTCAAGCTCCTCAACCTCACCAAGAAGGTCCACGACCTCCTCCAGATTACGAAGCTCTACACCGTCTTCGACGTCAAAGACGACGAGGCCAAAGCAGTCAGCTCTTTCAGCTAGGAACAGATGCGGTCATCCCCAGCGAGCCTGTGAGCGAAGTCGACGGGGCGAGTCGAGGCACTCCCGCACTTGTCTTTGTCATTCCCGAAGGGAACCTGCGTTTGCTTTTCGTTTTTCACTCTGAGGCGTAGCCGAAGAATCCACGCATTTCTCTTACCGTTTCCGGGCCCATCCTTCGCGCCGCGAAGGGTGGGTTTGCCTTTTGAGGCCGACGGCCTCCTTGCCTTTCACCTCATCCTGGCAGTCAGGACGTTTTCGGCCCGTCATTCGCCGGGCCACGCAGACCCTTCGACCTTGTGCTTGATGCCCGGGCTTAGATCTACGCGGCGCCTGCTGTTTTTACGTCGCGGATGAGGACCACTGGGCTCAGTGGTCAGACCGCTCCGATACAATGAGGATCGATGAGTCTGTGCGTGTGTGCGCACTCGACCTAAGGTCCGAAAGGTCTAAGGAGAGCAATGAAGCTGCTACAGATGGCCGATCCGGTGCGCTATGCGCGCATGACAAGCACAGAGCTGCGCGAGACGTTTCTGCTGGAAGTAATGTTCAAGCTCGGGCAGATCGAGTATGCGTATGTCGACCTGGACCGGACCGTGATCGGGTCTGCGGTGCCTGCCGGCAGCGTGCTTACGTTGGAGACGCAGCCTGAACTCCGCGCGGATTATTTTCTGGAGCGCCGCGAGCTTGGAGTCTTCAACGTCGGCGGCGCGGGAACGGTGACGGTCGATGGTGCAGTATTCGAGCTCGATAAGATGGATTGCCTCTACGTCGGCCGAGGCAATAAGGCCGTGACGTTTGCCAGTAGAGCCGCCGACAAGCCAGCCTATTTCTACCTGCTCAGCTATCCGGCGCATTGCGTTCATCCGACGAAGCTGGTGAAGGTGGCTGAGATCAAGCCGGTAGAGCTTGGTTCGCTCGAAACCTGCAACAAGCGCAAGATATACAAGGCCATCCATCGCGAGGGCGCACAAAGTTGCCAGTTGGTAATGGGTTTCACGGTTCTGGCGACGGGCAGTAACTGGAACACCATGCCGGCCCACACGCACATGCGGCGCTCCGAGGTGTACTTTTACTTCGACATCGAACCGGACCAGCGCGTGGTGCACCTGATGGGGCCGCCGGAGGCCACCAGCCATATTGTGATCGCGGACAAACAGGTGGTGGTCTCGCCGGGCTGGTCGATCCATGCAGGCGTGGGCACCAAAGCCTACGGCTTCTGCTGGGGCATGGGCGGGGAGAACCAGGACTACGCAGATATGGATCCCGTCGCGATCAAAGATTTGAAATAAAGATCGAACCTGAAGCAAAATTCGAGGCAAGAACGATGTCCGGCAAGAACAGTCTGGTGTTGCGGAAGAAAGCAGAGTGCGAATGGGACCTCGTCAGCCTCGGCGAGGTCATGTTGCGACTCGATCCCGGCGACGTTCGTGTGGCCACCACGCGCCAATTCCAGGTCTGGGAGGGCGGCGGCGAGTACAACGTCGCGCGCGGACTCCGCCGCTGTTTCGGCCTTAAGACTGCGATCGTCACGGCACTGGCCGACAACCCCGTCGGGCGGCTGGTCGAGGATCTGATGCTGCAGGGCGGTGTCGATCTCTCCCACCTGAAATGGACAAAGTATGACGGCGTCGGCCGCACGGTGCGCAATGGCCTCAACTTCACCGAGCGCGGCTTCGGTGTGCGCGCGGCCCTCGGATGCAGCGATCGCGGCCATACGGCAGTGAGCCAGCTTAAACCAGGCGAGATCGACTGGGACGAGGTATTCGCCAAGGAAGGTGCCCGCTGGTTCCACACCGGAGGCATCTTCTGCGCGCTCAGCGAGTCGACGCCGGAAGTCGCGAAAGAAGCGATGTTGGCCGCGCGCAAGCACGGCACGATGATCAGTTACGACCTGAACTATAGGGATTCATTATGGAAGGCCATCGGCGGCAAGAAGCGCGCGACGGAAGTGAACCGTGAACTGGCGAGCTATGTCGATGTCATGATCGGCAATGAAGAGGATTTCACTGCCGCCCTTGGCTTCGAGATCCAAGGCGTAGGCGACGACCTGGGCGAGCTGGACTCAGCCAACTTCCGACGCATGATCGAAAAGGCGGTGGCGGCGTATCCCAACTTCCGAGCCGTCGCCACCACGCTGCGCCACGCGAAGACCGCGACGGTCAACGACTGGGGCGCCGTCTGCTATTACCAAGGTGCATTCCATGAAGCGCGGCCCATGCCAGACCTTGAAATCTTCGATCGCGTAGGCGGTGGCGATTCATTCGCCTCGGGCCTCATTTACGGCTTCCTGGAAGAGAAGGGCGCGGACTGGGCCGTCAACTGCGGCTGCGCGCACGGCGCGCTTGCCATGACCACGCCGGGCGACACTACCATGGCGACCTTCGACGAGGTGCAGCGCATCATGAAGGGCGGCGGCGCACGCGTTCAACGGTGAGATTGCGTGCAGCCAAGGCGAGGGAAGGTTGGAGTCACGATGCAGAAGACCGAAGTTCTTAGCAAATGCCGCGAGATCGGATTGGTTCCTGTACTGCGCGCGGAGAGTGAATCGCAGGCCCTGGCGCTTGCCTCGGCCATCGCTGCCGGCGGCGTCACGGTCCTCGAAGTCACGATGACGGTTCCAGGCGCGATCCGCGTCATGCGCAGGCTGGTGGAAGAGCGGCCTGAAATCCTGATCGGCGCGGGCACCGTCCTCGATGCCGAGACCGCTCGCATGTGCATTCTCGAAGGTGCGCAGTTCGTCGTTTCGCCTGCGCTAAACCTCAAGACCATCGAGATGTGTCATCGTTACGGCGTGGCGGTTCTACCCGGCGCGCTGACGCCCACCGAGATTGTGACAGCATGGCAGGCCGGCGCAGATGTCGTGAAGGTCTTTCCGGCCAGCGCGCTGGGCGGCGCAAAATACCTGAAGTCCGTGAAGGCCCCACTGCCGCAGGTGGAGATGATCCCCACGGGCGGCGTCTCCCAGGCCACAGCAACGGAATTCCTGGAGGCCGGCGCGTTCGCCCTCGGCGTCGGAGCGGACCTGGTCAACCCCAAGGCCATCGCCGACGGTCATCCTGAAGTGATTACCGAGAATGCTGCCAAATACCTGGCGATTGTGCGGCGCTTCCGCGAACCGCAGACTGCAAAATAATGCGCAATGCCTCGCTTGAAGCTTGAGGCAGGCGCTAAGACAGCCACAGCAGCTACGATAACCCTTGCCAAAGTATGCTGCCCGACATTTCCGCGCGGTATGATGGACAATTCCCGTGCGCGAGATAACCTCTGAGCATTCTTGCCGGCGTGGCACACTGGACCGAAGGTTGGTTTGAGGTTCGCAGTCATGGCGCGAGAGATCGACGTTGTTTGCCCTACCTGCAACGCGACTGTCCCCATGCGGGTAAGCCGCACGGGCTTTTTCCAGCTGAATATCCTCTGGCGCTTCGGCTTTTATCCCTGGAAGTGCGGGGCCTGTGGGGTGACATTTTTGTCGAGAGCGCGGGGAACCAAGCCCCCGTCGCGGCGCAAAAGCGATCCTGGCAATGCGGGATCGCAGCAACGCCAGGCTTAACCGCAAGGAAAACGGCAAGTTGCTGTCAGACAGCAGGCGGCCGGCGTGCCCACAACAGAGGTTGGTGAATAGGCACGGTGCGCAAGACCGCGAGCGTAGGGGGATCGGGCTTGAGTAACTTCCATAATGCGGCGTACTCCGGGCGCTGATAGGCCCGTGCGGCCAGCAATAGGCTCGAGCGACGGCTGGGAAGCTCATCGAAGTGATCGACATCGGCGCGATAAGGCCACGCTCCACGTTCAGCCATATAGCGGAAGTGCCAGGCGACGGCCCCGCGCATACTGGGGCCTTCCTCGAGTTGATAGTCCCAGAGGCTTTCCAGCCGGGTTGACAGCAGCTCGCAGGTGGCGGCCAGCATGTCCAGATTGAACAGCGAATCGCGATAAGGTGTCGCCGAGATGATCTCGTGCGGGAAGTATCCATCGGGCGACATCTGCGCTCGCACAGTGGCGGTCTTAAAGCGATGGCGCAGTTCAGTGAGCGCAGAATCCTCTGCGCGGCTTACATCGCCTGTCGGCGCGGCCAGCCACGCGCAGGCGCACGCCTGCAACATCCAGGAACTCCCATGGTGGCTCTTGCTGTCGCGCGCCAGCGCGGCCAACCGCGGCCCGGTATCGTGCGGATCGGTCAGCCAGTGATAGTATGCCTGGAACCAGGCACGGATCGCGGCCCGGTCCGCGTCGCTCAGCGTCGTCAGGAAAGGAACCGCCATCGCGATCTCAACCAGCGGAAGTGCTTCTATGATTCCCTGGTACCGGCCGGTGACAGATCCCTCGGATAATTCACCGCCACCGGATAGAGCGGGACGTGCCGGAAGTGAAACGGTCTGGGCATATCCCATCGCAGGCATCATCCGTGTGCTCGAATCGACAAACCACGCGCGCAGGTGCAGCGCCGCATGATCGGCATACCGGGACTCTCCAGTCAGCGAATAAGCTGCTGCTAGAGCCGGCACCGCGAGGCCCAGCGTGAAGAGCGCATCGCGATGTGCGGTGAAGGGTACCTGCGAACCGGGATGCGCAGGCGAGTCGGCGCTAGGTTCCGGCTCGGAATAATACTCGGCAGCCGCTGCGGGGCTGCGCGGACACACCATGCTTACCAGTGGCGTTGGCGCCAGCGTGAGATAGCGTCCGGCTGCCCTAAGAATGCGATCATGATCGATCGCGGCAACATCCGGCCGTGTAGCCGTTCCACCGGATGCGGGCGCAACCTGCGATGCATAGGCGCGGCGAAGAAGGCGAACCGGCATCGTCGCCGCTGCAGCGACTGCGCCGGTTTGAGCACAGAACCTGCGGCGGCTGATGGGTTGGAGGTGACTCATCGGAGTGTTGGACTGGAACCGAACGTGATTGTCATTCCATCACAAGCATCTGCGAAAGGAAAACATACACCCCAATCGCCGCGGGATAGAATCGCAGATTCAGGAGAGTAATGATCTACGGGATCGGGCATCTAGCGGGAACGCGCGTTGGGACAACCATTGCGGCTTCATTTCTGGCCTCGCTGGTGGAGTGCGTTGAAGCCCTGACGGTTGTTCTGGCGGTAGGCAGTGTCCGCGGATGGCGTAGCGCCCTGGCCGGAGCTGCCGCGGCTCTTGCATTGCTTGCGGCCATCGTGTCTGCCCTTGGCCCGGCGCTGGCACGGATTCCGCTGCGCGCGGTGCAACTCGTCGTCGGCGCGATGATTCTGCTGTTCGGTACGCGCTGGCTGCGCAAGGCCGTGTTGCGCTCCGCAGGCATAATTCCCTTGCACGACGAAGCCGCAATCTATGCGAAGAATGTCACGGCGATGCAGGGAAGTAGTCGCGCAAGCGGCAGATGGGACCGTCTTGCGCTGGCGGCGGCCTTCAACATCACCATGCTCGAGGGTACCGAGGTGATCTTCATTGTCATCGCTCTTGGCGCAGGAGGGACTGGACTGATGCTGCCGGCCGCTGGAGGTGCCGTCATTGCGCTACTGACTGTTATTGCCGCAGGCATCGCGCTTCATCGGCCGCTGGCGCGCGTACCCGAAAATGCCTTCAAGTTCATCGTTGGGGTCCTGCTGACCGCCTTCGGCACCTTTTGGATCGCCGAGGGAGCGGGGCTGCGATGGCCAGGGCCGGCAAGCACAAATCCCGATCTCGCCATCCCTGTGCTGGCTTTGGCATATCTGCTGCTGGCGTTGTGGCTCGTGCCCGCTTGCCGGTCACGATCCGCAGATGCAGGATTGGAGGGCTGAAATGCGCCTGTTGCGATCGATTGCACGGGAAATTGCGGGTCTCTTTATCGATGATGGCAGCCTGGCGCTTGTGCTACTGGTGTGGATGGTTGGCGGTACCATCGCGCTGCGGTTCCTGCACGCTGGCCACTGGGGCGGGCCCGTGCTGGCCCTGGGCCTTGCAGCGCTCTTGATGGAAAACGTACTTCGTTCCTCGCGACGGCGAACGAAAAGGCGTGAGGTCGCTGGTGGCACAACTAGTCGCCACCAGGATTGAGCACCGGCTTGCTTGCGAGAAAGACGCGTGCGGTCGTCCCGGGGCCGTCCGAATTCGCGACCAGATCGAGGGACCCGCCGAGTTTGCGCACGATTCCCTGCGACACCCACAGGCCCAGGCCCGTGCCTTGTTCTCCTTTTGTGGTGACGAATGGCTGGAAGAGGCGCTCCCGTACATCGGGGGCAATGCCGGGCCCGCTGTCGATAATCTCGATCAATGCACCTTCTACCGGCGGTGCTCCGGAGTTTGACGCCTCTTTGTAGTGCGGCGTGACGCAGACGCGCACGGAGCCGCCCTTGCCGGCCGCCTCAATTGCGTTGGTTATGAGGTTGGTGAACACCTGGCGCAACTCGCCCGGGAAACCCTCGACCACCACATCCGGCGGCAACTCGGACGTGAGTTGAATGTCGAGCGCGTGAACGCGGCCTTCAAGCAGCAGCAGGACCTCTTCGATGGTTTCCTTCAGATTGATAGGGATGGGGGCATGCGATTCGCGATACAGGCCGAGCATCGCGCGGCTGATCTGCGTGACGCGTGCGAGTTCCGATTGCGCCAATTCCAGGAAATGGCTCTGGTCTTCCGGGCGGGGATCGTGCTGCAGAAGATAAAGCAGGTTGGCCACTGAATCCAGGGGATTGTGGATCTCGTGCGCGATCGTGGCCGCCAGCCGGCCCGCCACAGCAAGCCGCTCATTGGCGAGCAAGGCAGCATGGGTGCGCCGCTCCACGGTGACGTCGCGGAAGACCATCACAATCCCAATTAGCTCCCCACTCTCGTTGCGGATGGGTGCGCCGGAGTCGTCGATCGCAATCTCCGACTTGTCGCGGCGCAGGAGAACGGTGTGATTGGCGAGTCCCACAACTCGCCCCAGGCGCTGCACCTTCGCCACCGGGCTTTCGACCGTTTGCCGCGTGGTTTCATTCACGATGGAGAATACTTCGTTCAGCGGTCGGTTGCGGGCCTCCGATTCGGTCCATCCTGTCAGCCCTTCCGCCACCGGGTTCATCATCTGGACGCGGCCACTGGTATCACACGTGATCACGCCATCGCCGATAGAGACCAGTGTAGTCCGCAAGTTTTGCTCGGACTCAAAAAGCTCCTGGCTGCGTTGCTTCTCACGATTGAGTGCGCGCTGGAAGGCAGCGGACACGGCGTGCAACTGGTCGCGCGTGAACCACGCAATCAGAAGGCCAATGGCGAGGGCGAGCGTGGCCACGGCGAGGCGAAGATCGCGCGTCTGCTGATGCCACAAGTTGATGCGTTCGCTGCGCCGTCCCTCCGACGCCTGGATGATGGCGTTCAAATCGCCGCGCATACGATCCATCGCGGCCTTGCCTTGAAGGTTCAGCTCGATGTCGGTGGTCTGGCCGCCGGCGCGAACCATGGAGATGACGGGTTCGGCAAAGCCCCTGCGCCAGGCATCATGCTGCACCAGAAAATCGCCGAGATCCATGGGTGGCCCGTTGCCCGGCGCCCTCATCTCGCTGATCGCCTGTTGCAACTGCATCTGTGCGTGGCGATAAGGCTCCAGAAAACGGCTGTCCCCCGTCGTCTGATAGCCGCGCAGGCCCGTCTCCTCGTCGACCGTGAGCAACTCCACTCGCGTAGCCAGCGCAATCCGACGGTCCGAAGTCTCGATCAAGCTGACCGTGGAGGTGGCATTGCGTATCTGCCAGACGAGAATCGCGGCCAGCGTGAGGCACGCGACCACCGGCAGGACCATGGCGTGGCGCAGCGTTCTTTGGAATCGCTTAAGCTCCAATTCCTGTCGAGTCCTTCAAAGCAAAGTTAAAGCTGGGCATCTCCGGCCCGCGGGTGAGATGTGTCGTTGGAGGACAGGAGGTTTCCCAGCTTACTGAGCAGAGCCGGCGCGCCCTCGCCTTTGGTCATATAGACATCGACGAGCGAACTGACCTCATCGGGCAGACCCACATAAGCAGAGAGCAGAAGAATGGGTACGTCCGGTTTTGCATCGCGCATCTGTTTGGCGACTTCGCCGCCATGCATCCCCGGCATTGCGTAGTCGAGTACGACGGCTGCCACTGGCTCCGACGCGAACAGCACCAGTCCGGACTCGCCGTCCGGCGCGGTGAGCACGTTATAACCGGCGCGTTCGAGCAGTATTTTCCGAACGCGCAGTCCAACGACCTCATCGTCTACGCAAAGTATTAGGTGGCCCCGACGTTCCATCTCTGGCTTAGAAAATTCCCGGCAGGCACGCCCGGTCTGGACAGTATACCCGCCGGATTGCCGATCCAAAGCTCAATCTGTTGAACACGATTCATCGTACGTTTGCAAAAGCGAACGCCTTGGTGATCTAAGCTTGGGGAAAGGCCGTGCCATGTGCAAGGCTCGCCACGCGAAGGGAACCGCATTGAATCAGATAGTGTTTGTGCTGGAAGACGATCCGGACATCTCGCGGCTGGTGCAATACCATCTTGAGGCGGCGGGTTTTGCTGTCCGGCCCTACTCGGCCGTTGGACAAATCATTGCCGATGCGGAGCGGAAGCCGCCGGCGCTCTTCTTGCTCGACATTATGGTGCCCGGTGGAGATGGGCTGGATCTCTGCCGCAGGCTACGCAAGAACCCCGCCCTCAGCACCATCCCCATCATCTTTCTTACCGCCCGCGCCGCGGAAAACGACCGTGTGATGGGTTTGGAACTCGGCGCCGACGACTACATCACCAAGCCCTTTGGCACGCGTGAGATGGTGGCGCGCGTCAAGGCGGTCATGCGCCGCTTCGAGCGGCCCACAACGCCCAGCGTGGTTAAGTTTGAGAATGTGGAAATCGATGCGCACGCGATGCAGCTGCGCGTGAACGGTGATTTGGTGACAACCACGGCGACCGAGTTCCGGCTGCTGGATTATCTGGCGCGGCATCCGGGGCGCGTCTTCAGCCGCGATCATTTGCTGGACGCCGTTTGGGGCGATGCCCGGTTCGTCACTCCCCGCTCCGTGGACGTCTACGTGCGGCGCATTCGCGAAAAGATCGAGGCCAACGCCGAGAGCCCGCGCTATCTTAAGACCATGCGTGGCGCTGGGTATCGCTTCGAGATTCCCAAGGCGCTGCCCATCGGGAATTGATGGCTGAGGCGAACAAAAGCGCGAACCTGCCGGTTGACGCGCCCGGAGCGCCGGATAAAGGCTCGTTTGGCCTGCAGCTCACGGTCGCGTTGCTGGCGGTGGCTGCGGTGTGCAGCCTTTCTGCGGTCTTTCCCGCCCATGCGATCACGATGTCGATTCTGGGTGGGCTGCTGGCTCTTGCGCTCGCCATTGCTCTGCGTCTTCGGCTGCGTGGCGAATTGCGTCAGCTGGAACGCTCCATCGGCGAGTTGCCGGGAATGCCTTCTGGACCTCCGCACACCGCCGAATTTGGAGCCGCGTCCCTTGCTGTCCAGTCCGCTGCCGAGAGGCTCTCGCGGCAGCTAAGTGCATCGCAGGCGGACCGGCAGCAGCTCGAAGCCCTCCTGGATTCCATGCAGGATTCCGTAGTTGCAGTCGATGCCGCTGGGCGCATTCTGTGGACCAACCAGCGCATGCAGCGGTTGGTCCCGGATTCTTCCGTTACGAGCCCAGTGCGCGTGGGGCATGCGCTGGTCCAGACCGTGCGCGACCCCGAGGTGCTGGCGTGCGTCCGCACCGCGCTCGGCGAACGGACGGTCTGCGAACGGAGGACGACTACCTTATTTCCAGGCAGGATATTCGAGGTCAATGCCTCACCCATGCCCGGCGGAGGCGCCGTGGTGGTGCTGCACGACATCACTCGAGTCGAACAGATGGAACGGGCCCACCGCGATTTTGTCGCCAACGTGAGCCATGAGCTGCGCACACCCCTGACCTCAATCAGCGGTTACGTGGAGACCCTGCTCGATCACGAACAGTCTTTGAGCCCGGTCGCTCGGGAGTTTCTCGGCACAATCCTGAAAAACTCAACCCGCATGAACCGTCTTACCGATGACCTTCTGACGATGGCGCGCGTAGAGTCGCTGGAGAGCGAACTGCGCCCCGCCCCCATTCACGCCGATGCGCTGGTGAAAGACGCCGTGAAGGCACTCGCTGGATTGGTGCAGGACGAGCAGGCAGAGTTGGAGATCGGGGAGACAACCCAGGCCAAGGTACTGGCCGACGCGGATTCGATGGTACAAGTGCTCGGCAATCTGATCGAGAACGGGATCAAATACGGGCGCGGGCGCAATGCGGCGCAAAGCCGGGTGGTCGTCAGCGCGCGTGAGGTCGACAGCCCTGACGGAGCAGGCGCGGTCGAGTTCAGCGTGCGGGATTTTGGCCCGGGAATTGCCTCCGAACATCTCCAACGCATCTTTGAACGGTTCTACCGCGTGGACAAGGCGCGATCGCGAGAGTCGGGTGGTACAGGACTCGGCCTCGCCATCGCGCGCCACATGGTCGAGTCGCAGGGCGGCACAATTCGTGCAGAGAGCGAGCTGAACGAAGGCAGCAACTTCCTCGTCACCCTACCCACCGCAGAGGACAGAACACGGGCCTGACAGGGCCGCAATTTTGCCTTTATCGGTGCGCGCAGGAAGCCCCTTCACACACTGTCGCAAGGGTTTATTGGCCCGTTCACCGCTGTGTAACCTCCCCGTAACAATCGGAGCTGAGACTGGAGAAGACAAGCACGAGGGCAATGCGCGCATCCGAAGAGAGCACGTCTGAGCGCGTCGTTTGCACCCTCCAGGTGCGGAGTCAAGGAGAGACGAAGTGAGAGCAAATTGGATTGCGGCTGTAGTGTCAGTGATGATCACGGGCGCCGCGGCGGCGCAGAATCTCAACGCGGCAG
>DATNEM010000193.1:0-4474 GCA_035552995.1 Acidobacteriaceae bacterium
TATGCTGATTCCATGAAAGCCACCGGACTCGCAGCGCGGACTACGTATGCCATCCTTGCGGTTCCTGCAGCATTGACTGTGGGATTCTGTGCGACGGCGTGGCTGCTGCCAAAGGTTGCGCCCATCCTCGGAATCGCAAGCCCTCCGCCGCAAAGCGAAGATCTGTTCCGTTTGGCGCTAAGTATTGGCGCGATCCTGGCGGTGCCGGCGTTTCTCTGCGCGCTGACGCTCCCTTGGATGCGCAGGCGACAACGGAGTGGAAGGAATTGGCGGCTGGGGCTATCCGGTGTCGTCGTGGTCGCTGCTTCGGTCGCATTCGCCGGACTGGGGCACAGCCTGCGCTACGATCTGCTGTTTGCCGTTTGGCTGGCATACACGCTGGCCTTGACGTTCGTCCGTTATGGCCTGGTAGACCGCAAGCGTGAGCGCGTCTTTGCCACGGAGCCGGATGAAGACTGATGCAGGTTAACGAATCTCGCATCGCGAAAATTCGACTGGCGTGCGGTAATTTGACCATGCTTCCGAGCGCCGACTAGACTCGACATCGGCGCACTGAGGCTGTTGAGAGCGTTACAAAGACGCCGAGGCCTCGAAAGTTGCGCCAAAGAAGAGGAGCGCTGAACCAATGCTGGATGCAAACCGGCTCTTTCCTGCCGATCCCACTGCGCGCGCCGTTGCGGCCAAGCTCTACGAGACCGTTCGCGACTTGCCCATCATCTCGCCGCACGGGCATACAGACCCGCGCTGGTTTGCGGAGAACAAGCCGTTTCCCAATCCCTCCGCCCTCTTCATTCAGCCGGACCACTACATCTTCCGCATGCTCTACTCGCAGGGTGTGAGCCTGGAGTCGCTCGGCATTCCGCAGATCGACGGCAAGGAGCAAGCCGACCCGCGCGAGGTATGGCGCATCTTTGCCAAGCACTACTATCTCTTTCGCGGCACACCCACGCGGCTCTGGCTCGACTACAGCTTCAGCACTCTTTTCGGCCTTACGGATCGACTCTCACCGAAGAACGCCGATGAGTACTACGACATCATCGCCCGCAAGCTGCAGACGCCGGAGTTCCTGCCCCGCGCGCTATTTGAACGCTTCCGTATTGAGGTGCTGGCGACGACGGACGCGGCGTTCGACACGCTCGAATGGCACCAGCAGATCAAAGCCTCGGGCTGGAAGGGCCGCGTGCTGCCGACGTTTCGGCCGGACGGCGTGGTCGATGCGGAATACACCGGCTTTCAGGAAAACCTCCAGAAACTGGGCGAAGTCTCTGGCGAGGACATCTCGACGTGGAAGGGCTATCTGAATGCGTTGCGCTCCCGCAGGGCCTTCTTCAAGCAGAACGGCGCAACGGCGACGGACCACGGGCATCTGACCGCGCAGACGGCCGATCTGCCGCTGGCCGAGGCGGAGAAGCTCTATGGCCGTATCTCCGCCGGCAAGACGCAGCCTGGTGATGTGGAACTTTTCCAGGCGCAGATGCTGACCGAACTCGCGGGCATGAGCGTCGAGGACGGCCTCACCATGCAGCTGCATCCCGGCTCTGTGCGCAACTACAACCCGCAGATCTATGCGAAGTTTGGGCGCGACAAGGGTGCGGACATTCCCAGTCCGACTGAGTACGTGCGCGCACTGCGGCCACTGCTCGCGAAGTACGGTAACGAGCCGAACTTCACGCTCATTCTATTCACACTGGACGAGACAGTCTTTACGCGCGAGCTGGCGCCGCTGGCCGGTCACTTCCCAAGCGTCAAGCTTGGGCCGCCATGGTGGTTCCTCGATTCTCCCGAAGGCATGATGCGCTTCCGCGAGACCGCCACCGAGACCGCCGGCTTCTATAACACCGTCGGATTCAACGACGACACACGTGCCTTCCTGTCCATCCCGGCGCGGCACGACGTCGCTCGCCGCGTCGACTGCGCATTCCTGGGGCGACTGGTAGCCGAGCATCGGCTGGACGAGGACGAGGCCTTCCAGGTGGTTCAGGACCTGACAGTGAATCTGGTGCGCAAGGCCTACAAGCTGGGCTCGCCGAACTGAGTTCGGCTGCGACCGCTACGATAGTAGCGTGAGCCGGTTTTCTGCACGCACATCGTGGGATACGAGCGAGAGCAGGTTCGCGGCGGTTGTTCGCGTGGCGCGCGCATCTGCGGAGCGTGATGGGCGGCGGCTCTACGATCTCACCATATCGAATCCGACGAAGTGCGGCTTCGACTATGACGCCGAAGCGCTGCTGGCCCCGCTGAAAGACCCGCGCGCCCTGATATACGACCCCGAGCCGCGAGGGCTGTTGACTGCGCGGGAAGCCGTGGCGCGTTACTACGCAGGGCACGGTGCGCAGGTCTCGGCCGAAGACCTCGTCCTGACCACGAGCACCAGCGAGGCATACAGCTTTCTCTTCCGGTTACTGTGCAATGCTCGCGACGAGGTGCTCGTGCCGCAACCCAGTTATCCCCTCTTCGACTTTCTCGCGGAGCTGGACGATGTGCAGCTCAAGAGCTACCCGCTGTTCTACGACCACGGCTGGTGGATTGACCGGGCACGGCTGGAGGCCGCGATCGACGAGCAGACGCGCGCCATCATGGTGGTGCATCCCAACAATCCCACCGGCCACTGGACGCGATCTGAGGAGCGAGCATGGCTGGAAGAATTGTGCGCGCGACGCGGACTCCCGCTGATTGTCGATGAGGTGTTCCTGGATTACCCATTGAGCGAGCGAAGCGTGGGGCGGAGTTTTGCCACGGACGAGCATCCCGCGCTGACGTTCGTGCTCAGCGGACTGAGCAAGATCGCCGGGCTGCCGCAGATGAAGGCCGCATGGATCGCCGTGCAGGGACCGGAAGAAGGGAAGCACGAGGTGTTGGCCCGCCTGGAGGTGATCGCCGACACCTTCCTCAGCATGAACGCGCCCGTACAACTTGCACTGCCGAGCTGGCTTGAGCGCGCGGGTGAAATTCAGACGCAGATTCGTGAGCGGGCGCAACGGAACTATACTTTTGCCCACCGTATCGCGACGGAAAACCCCGAGCGGCTACACGTACTGGAGGCCGATGCAGGGTGGTCTGCAGTGGTCACGCTGCGAGGCTGGCACGGCGATGGCGATCTGGCCGAGTGGTTGGTGCGGGAGCGCGGAGTGATCGTTCATCCCGGCAGCTTTTACGGAATGCCGCAGAAGAACCGCATCGTCGCGAGCCTGATTGGGCCAGCGGCGGAATTCACCGCAAGCATTCAGCGTGCCATCAGTCTGTGAATTCGCTGTGGATCGGCAACAGGCTGCGATGAACCTCGGGAATAAACAAACCGGCAATCTGGTTACCGCAAAGGATTAGATATTTTATGTAAATTGCTAAAGCTAAAGATAGTTCGTATCCGGGCTAGTTTAGATGAGGAACGGGTTTGTCGCTCGCTCATCCCCAATAGTGGTATGCGGTCCATGGCCCGGGATCACGACAGTGGCATCGGGCAGGCCGAGCAGCTTTTGATGGATGGAGCGAAGTAGGGTGGGAGTGTCGCCGCCCGGCAGGTCTGTCCTGCCGACCGATCCCGCGAAGAGAGTGTCCCCAGCGAGCAACAGGCTCTGTTGCGGCAGATAGAGGCAGATGCTGCCCTTCGTGTGGCCTGGGGTGTGGATGACTTGCCCAATCAGGGGAGCTTCGGTCCGTTCGCTCGCTGATTGTTCCGCGTTGGCACGGGCTAAACCTCCGATCGCAATCACGCGGCCCTCCTCCAGCGTGTCGTCGGGCGGCGGCACCTCGGGCGTCTCAACGCCGAGCCAGTCGGCCTGCAGGTCCATCATCTCAACCAGTTCCAAATCGCGCTGGTTGTAAAGGATTGGAGCGCCGGTCAGCGCCTTCAGCCGCGCTGCGCCGGCGATGTGGTCGATGTGTGCATGGGTGATGAGGATCTGCTTCACGTGGAGGTGGTGGCGCTCAAGCGTCGCAACAATGCGCGGTATGTCGTCGCCAGGATCGACGACGATCGCCTCGCCGGAAGCCTCATCGCCAAGGATGGAGCAGTTGCACTGCAGCAGACCGACAGGGAAGACCTCATGAATCATCCCTTCGATTATCTATCGCTGGGCCATCCAACAACGTTCAAAAGCAAAATGCGCAAACCCTAAGGCCTGCGCACTCGCGGATTACAGAGAGGTTGCGCTACTTTTTCTTCGGGGCAGACTGTGTCTGCTGGGTGCCGAAGAGCACGGAGTGCGAGGTGTTATGCGTCCGCGCCATCAGGATGGTCAACACCAGTGAGAGCAGCATAAAAACAACCGAACCCCAGGTGGTCAGGCGGGTCAGCAAATTGGCCGCGCCGCGCGGGCCGAAGGCCGTCTGCGAACCCTGGCCGCCGAACGCGCCGGCAAGGTCGGCGGACTTGCCCTGCTGCAGCAGAACCACAAAGACGATGAACAGACAGACGATGACGTGGATCGTGATCAGAAAAGGAATCATGGCGCGGTGCAGGACCTCTAAACAGGAT
>DATNEM010000194.1:0-9380 GCA_035552995.1 Acidobacteriaceae bacterium
GCGATGCTCGGCCATCGTACCACCCGTCGAAGAACCATGTGCGCCAACTAAAAATACGATCATGAACACGTTCGGCGATGCGTTGCGTTTGAAAAGAAAATTTTGAGGTGGGGTATACCGGGGGAAGGAACCCCCTGACCCCGGGGGTACGCGGGGGAGTGGCTGGTTCGCTACTGCGTCGCCTCCACTTTGGATTGCTCGGGCTGCGGCCCAGTGGTCTGCGTCAGGATCAGGCGATAGCCGGTACGCGTGCGCACGTGATACTTCTGCAGGTTCTTGCCGACCAGCTTCACAGTGATTGTCCGCCAGCCGCGGTTGGCATTTGCGGCGGGATAGTAGCTCAGCGCGTAGAGATGGCCGAGGTCGTCGCGGATCGATTCGAACGCCTTCTTCTCGTCCTGCCAGTCCTTGGAGAAGTACGCCTTGCCGCCCGTCGCCTTGCTCATGCGCTCAAACACGGCGGTCGAGATCGGCTCCGACTGCGCGGCCTTGGTGCTGATCATATAAATGATGGTGCCGGTCGACTGCGCCAGCTCCGCTACATCCTCCGGAGGCACCAGGCTGGCGTTGTCGGGGCCGTTCGAGAAGACAACGATTGCCTTGCGACCTGTCAGCGGCGCAGCGTCCTTCACCGTCAGCAGCAGGCTGTTGTAGAGCGCGGCATCGTCGCCGGCGACGGTCGAACGCAGCCCATGCAGCACCTGCGAGCGGTCTGGCGTGAGCGTGACGACACGCGAGAGATCGCGGCTGTAGGAGTAAAGCGCCACCTTCCCCACGCCTTCGAGCGAGCGGATAAAGTCCGCGATCGCGTCCTGCGCATACACAAAGCCGCGGTACATATAGTTGCTGGTGTCGAAGAGCACAAAGATATTCGCGTTGGAAGCGCGCGCCAGTTCAGCGGCGGTGTCCGTCGCAGTCGGCCCAAAAGGACGATCATCGGACAATGGCCCATGCGCGACCGCGCGCGCCGGACTCGTGCCTTCTTCAAAGGTCGCCGCCTTCTCCGGAATCTTGTCCTCGTAGATGGCAAAGTCTTCCGGCTTCAGACCGCTGATGTAGTTGCCCTTGCTGTCCGTCACCGCGACGCTCAACTGCACCAGGACCACATTCACCTGGATGCGCGATCCGCTGTCCTGCGCGTTGGCCCGGGGCCCGCGGCCGGAGAAAGGAACGGCCAGTAATGCAACAAACAGAACGACTCGCTTCGCCATACTCCTCCCTACTGCATCGGTGCGGCTGGGGTTGCGCTGGATGCCGCGGTCGCCTCTCCCGCCCTGCTCTTCTTCAACTGGTCTCCCGTCTCGTGCATGGCGCGCAGCACTGCGGGCCAGTCCTCGAGGTCGGTCGCAAAAATCTTCGACACCAATTGCCGCGTCAGGTCCGGCACCAGCCGGTTCAGCATCGCCGGCGAATAGCCCATCTCATCGGCCAGCCGCGCCCAGTAAAGATTGCCCGACTCCCAGCTCTCGCCGAATAACCGGCTGGAATACACGCCATAGAACGGGAATGGCTTGCCGTTCAGCAACTCGCGTGCGCTGTTCTGCGCCAATGTCGGATGCGGAATGCCGAAATCGCGCGACAGCCGCTCCATGCTCACGTCCGATGGATTGTGCTGGACCAGGTCAGCAATCTGCTTCCCGGTGTCACCGGCGAGCGCCACATCGGCAGGGTAGAGCTTCTCAAATTGCGTGCCGATGTAGAAGGTCTCCTCCGGCATCATGCGCGGCAGCATCGCGGCCATCGCCTCCGGCTTCTGCATCGCCGCAGTCAGTTCCGACAACCGCCGCGGCTCCAGCCGGTCGGAGAGAATTGCGGTCACCCGCTCGCGCGTATGCGCATTGACGGCGCAGGCTGTCAGCAGCTGTTCACCCAGCTTCTGGTAGAGCGCCACCGCATGCATCTCGTCCTGCGGCACGTTCCACCAGCGCGAGACCACCGCGTCGGACAGAAGCTGCGGCACCAGTTCCTTCCAGATCAACGCCTGCACATACTCCGGCGCGATCATGTCCTGCTCGGCGGAGGCCAATGCATAGGGCAGGTCCGCGAGCGAGCCCATCAGGTAGCCGCCGCCGCCGGCCGACACGCCCGCGCCAATCATGGTTGGCGCCTGCCAGATGCGTTCCGAACCTACGACGGAGATGCCGAGGAAGTCATGCGAGCGCACAAACAGCGGATTGATGTGCAGGATCTGCGCGCCCGGCGGCTCATAGTAGGCGTAGTTGAGGCCCACAAGAGTGTCGCGCAGCAGCGGCGCCAGTTGCGCGCGTGCCGCCTCGATCTGCGCCTTCGATCCCATCGGCTGGATCACACGCGTCAGATCGGTCTTGATCTGCAACTCCGCATGGTGGCCAGTGTTGGCGCGGGGGGCCCAATCTACTTTTTCGCTCTTGGTGAAGATCTGGCGCGGCATCTCGAAGTCGCGCAGCTCACCGGCCAGCGCCAGCAGATGTTCCGGCGCAGGCTTACCCGCCGCCATTTCGGCCAAACCGTCGTTCAGTGCAAACAGGGTGTCCAGGCTGACCAGCCGCTGATCGCTCATCACAGTTCGCATACGTGCAGCCACCGCGCCGTGTACCTGAGCGCCCTCCGGCGACTGCTGCTGCGGCCCGGCGAGCAGATCCACCAGTTCCGCTTCGCTGAAGCCGTGCTTTCCGGTTGCGGCTTCCATCGATGCGTTAAGCGAGTTTCGCGCCGCGTCGAAGAGCTGGTTCTCTGACGTTACGGCGCTATACGGCGCAATCACTGCCTGCCATGACGCATCGAGCTTCTCCGCGGGAATCTCGCCCTGGCGCGCCAGAATCTGCCAGATGCCGATGTCCGCCTGGAAGGCGCCGAGCGCGTTGCCGCGCAACGCCTGGTTAGAGACCTTGTCGAGTCCATTCGCAGCTTGCACGAAAGCTGCGATCGACGCGTCGCTTAGCTCGGGAAACTCGGCAAAGGCCATATACCAGCGACTCAGCTCCGAATACTGGCTGGCCATCAACTTCACGGTGTCGCCGGAGATACGCTTGCCCGCAGGCCGTCCGCTGTCGATCTCGCTGGCCGCCAGATAAATCTGCAACGGACCCGAGTCAGTCTCCACGCGCGAGAAGCCAACCAAATCCTCCAGAAGTTCTTCGGGCGAATCGGGCGTGCGGTTATGCACGCCCCACTCCTTGCCCAGCTTCGCCGCGGGCTTCTCTTTCAAAATTTCCTTCCAGGCATCGAGCCCGCCGGGCACATGGATGCTGCCGTCCGGCTCCCACGAGACGCGCGTCAACAGAACCAGCAAGTCCGGTGCGCGCCGGAAGACACCACGGGTCGCCAGTGCCTGCGCATCCGGAGAACGGAATGCGTCATAGAGCCGCTTGAGCCGCTGGTCCGTCACCAGACGGTCCTGCTGGCTGCGCGGCACATGGGCAACCGCATCGTAGTACGCCGCAAGCCAGCCATTGTCGCGCGCCAGCAGGTGGGTCACGAAATCGCTGGGCTGCGTGGGGCTTGCGCCGACAAGGTCCTTCCAGGCTGCCTCCGCAGGTGCGCCTCCGGGCGTCATTACGCGGCCATCGCGGATGGCGATCTCATTACCGTAAAAGTCCAGCGTTGCTGCCAGCGGCAGCAGCCGACGCAGCCCAGGCGCCGAGTCCAGCGCGGTAGCGGTCGCCGGATCGTTCTTCGAGATCGCCCAGTAGAGCCGCGAGATCTGCTGATCATTGACCATCAGATCGACAAGGTTGCCGAAATTCTCCTTGCGGGCCGGCCCCAGCGAGAGCCAGTCGCTCTCCTGAAACATCACGGGCACCCAGGTGCTGGGATACGGATATGTGAACGGTTGGCCCTTTTGCAGCGCCTCTTCGAGATCGGTCAACGGGAAGCCGGAATCGATGGTCAGAAATGCCCTGGTCGCGTTCGTCGTCTCGAGATACATGTTCTGCAAGTCGCAGCCTGCGCGCAGCCGATAGCCCAGTACGCGCAGCAGGGTGGAGGCACTGTTGCAGTCCGTCACGTGAATCGCGTTGTCTTGCCCGGCCAGAATCTGCAGTTCGCGCGCCTGATGCAGATAGCGGTTGAGCAGGCGCAGGAACTCCGTCTGCGTGTTCTCGCCGTAGCCCAGCAGATAGCTGTTGCGCGCCACCAGCGGCAGCACTTCATCCGGCTGCACCCCCTGGCTGATGCCGGCCATGCGCAGGAACGAGCGCAACGGCCCTGGGATCATGACGCGGGCCCCAGTCGCGCGCGGCGGCGGTATGGCCGGAGCCGCACCGGTGGTCGTGTCCGGAGTTGCGGACGTGCTCGCAAGGACCGGCGCGCCTTCCAACAGCAGCGTGCAAACGCACAGGCCGCAGGCGACCCGCGCAACCAACGCGAATGGACGAATAGAAGACATCATGGCCGAGTACCTCTTGACGAGCCTTCGACTGACTGCCTAAACAAAAGCCGTTCCCGGGGAGGGTGTACATCCTACCGCGCTCAAGGGGAGGTTTGCGAAAATCATTCCCTGAAACAAACGCAGCATTCCGTGCTTGCTTGCCATGATGGTCCGGCGGTCGCGCGATGTTGCCTAAGCCGAAACGCGAAACTCTGCTCCCGACCGAACCGTAGAGTTTTGACCCGGAGACAAACCCGCATCTCCGGTGCCGAACACTTTACTCCCACGGCGATACGGAATTCCACGCCGAGACAAAACGTTTTCGATATTGATACAAAGCCCTGACAAGGGCTCTTGGCGTCTGTTCGGCCGCTCCCAACGCCGGAACCAACCGCTGCCGTAAAATGGACTTTCCGTTCAGTATTGCCCGGAAGGAGACGCGCCCATCCCTGCCTCTGTCCAACCTGTGCTTCCTGAGCCGAAGGCCCGCGGCCGGCACCGCAGCGTACAGGCCGAGGCGGCCATTCTGAAAGCCACGCTGCACCTGCTTGGGCGCATGCCGCTGCGCCGCATTACGACGGACGCCATCGCCGAGCGCGCAGGCGTGAGCAAGGCAACTATATATAAGTGGTGGCCCAATAAAAGCATGGTGGCCCTGGACGCGTACCTCGCCGGCATGACCGAGCAGGTAGCGACGCCAGATACCGGCTCGGCCGAGCTGGACTTCACGCAACAGCTCAAATCGGTCACAGCGTTCTACACCAGCCCGCTCGGGCGGCTCTTCGGCCAGTTCCTCGCCGAAGGCCAAAGCGACCCGGAGTTCCTCGCCCTCTTCCGCGAACGCTTCCTCTATGCCCGCCGCGACGCCGCGCGCATCATGTGGCAGCGCGGTGTGGAGCGCGGCGAGCTGCGCGAGGACATCGACAGCGATACCGTCCTCGATCTTGTCTATGGCCCACTGGTCTTCCGGCTGCTCGCCGGGCACGGGCCCGTGAATGAACACGAGGCGGAAATCGTGATCTCCGCTATCTTCGGCGGCATCCGCCTTAGTGGCGCACCCGCACGCAAACCAGCGCCCCCGTCACGCGCAAGCGTGTCTGAATCTTCGCAAGCGCGGAGGGCGTCAAAATACTGAACGTTTCGTTTAGCAACTCTTTCGCGGCACTCGTCCTCTCCCCTCGCACCGCGCTCCACCTGGAAGCCTCGCCAAAATGGGCGGCCTCCATCGATAGGTGACTTCAAGATGTGGATTGTCCGTCTCGCTCTCCGGAGGCCCTACACGTTCGCTGTGCTGGCCCTGCTCCTCTTCTTCCTGGGGCCGGTAGTTATCCTGCGCATGCCCGTGGACATCTTCCCCAACATCGACATCCCGGTCGTCTCCATCGTCTGGCAGTATCAGGGGCTATCGCCGCAGCAGTTGAGCGACCGCATCGTCGTACAGTTCGACCGCATCATCACCACAACGGTCAATGACATCGAGCACACCGAGTCGCAGACCCTCAACGGCGTCTCCGTCACCAAGGTTTACTTCCAGCCCGGAGTCAACATCTCGCAGGCCGTGGCGCAGATCACTGCCGTCGGCCAGACCGCGATCCGTCAGTATCCGCAGGGCACCAGCCCGCCGCTCATCATCCAGTACAGCGCCTCCAGCGTGCCTGTTCTGCAACTGGCCCTCTCCGGCAAGGGTCTCAGCGAGCAGCAACTCTACGACTTCGGCACCAACTTCATCCGCACCCAACTTGCAACCGTGGAAGGCGCCGCGCTGCCCAACCCTTATGGCGGCAAGCAGCGCGATGTGCAGGTGGACATCGACACACAGAAGCTGCAGGCGTTCGGCCTCTCCGCCGCCGATGTCGTCAACGCCGTCAGCGCGCAAAACGTAATCCTGCCCGCCGGTGACGCCAAGATCGGGCACTTCGACTATCAGATAGAGACCAACAGCGCGCCTGAGTCTATCGCCGCTCTCAACGATCTCCCCATTAAGACCGTCAATGGGGCCACCATCTATATGCACGACGTGGGCAACGTGCGCGACGGCTACCCGCCGCAGACCAACATCGTTCGCGTCGACGGCCAGCGCGCGACTCTGATGATCGTAATGAAGACCGGCAGCGCCTCCACGCTCAAGATTATCGACAATGTCAAGACCGATCTGCCGCATATCCGCGATCAGCTTCCCCCCGCGCTCAACATCCGGCCCATCGCCGACCAGTCCATCTTTGTGAAGGCCGCGATCCACGGCGTGCTGCGCGAGGGCCTGATCGCCGCCTGCCTTACCGCGGCCATGATCCTGATCTTCCTCGGCAACTGGCGCTCGACCGTCATCATCGCCATCTCGATCCCGCTCTCCGTCATCTGCTCGCTGCTCTCGCTTGCGGCGCTCGGGCAGACGATCAACATCATGACGCTGGGCGGCCTCGCGCTTGCAGTTGGCATCCTTGTCGACGACGCGACCGTTGAGATTGAAAACATCAACCGCAACCTCGAGCTTGGCAAAGAGGTCGAGGACGCCATCCTCACCGGAGCCTCGCAGATCGCCATCCCGGCGTTCGTTTCCATGCTGGCCATCTGCATCGTCTTCGTGCCGATGTTTTTCCTCAGCGGCGTGGCGAAGTACCTCTTCGTTCCGCTGGCCGAGGCTGTCGTGTTTGCCATGATGGCCTCCTACCTCCTCTCGCGCACCGTCGTGCCCGTGATGGCCAAATATCTTCTCAAGGGCCACGAGCACGATCGCGTGGAGCAGGCGCGCGCCAGCCGCAATCCATTCGTCCGCTTCCAGATCACGTTCGAGCACTATTTTGAGAAGCTGCGCACCTGGTATCACGGCGCGCTCGCCTTGTGCCTCGAATACCGCGCGCGGACTCTCCTCGGCCTCGCCGCCTTCTGGGTGCTTTCCCTGGTTGTGCTCTATCCGCAGCTCGGCCAGGACTTCTTCCCGTCCGTCGACAGTGGCCAGTTCAAGCTGCATGTGCGCGCCAAGACCGGAACGCGCATCGAAGACACCGCGCGGCTTTGCGACCGAATTGAAGACGTCATCCGTCAGCAGATTCCAAAAGACCAGCTCGATGCCATCATCGACAACATCGGCCTGCCTTACTCCGGCATCAACCTCAGTTACTCGAATTCCGCGCCGGTCGGCACGGGAGACGCAGACATACTTGTCTCGCTGGGCGGGAAACACGCGAAGACCGCGGCGGTCATGCATGATCTGCGCGACAGGCTCACGCAGCAGTTCCCCGGGGTTGAGTTCTACTATCTGCCCACGGATATGGTCAGCCAGATCCTCAACTTCGGCCTGCCCGCGCCCATCGATGTGCAGGTCACCGGCCTGCAACTCGAACAGAACCGGAGACTGGCGGAGCAATTAATGCAGAAGATCGCCCGCGTGCCGGGAATTACCGACCTGCGCATCCAGCAGCCGTTCGACCAGCCCAAGTGGACCATCGATGTGGACCGCACGCGCGCCCAGCAGGTGGGCTACACGCAGTCCGACGTTGCGCGCGATGTGCTCACCAGCCTCAGCGGCAGCTTCCAGACCTCGCCGAGCTTTTATCTCAACCCGCAAAACCACGTCAGCTACGACATCCGCGTGCAGACGCCGCAATATGACATCACCAGCCTGCAGCAGCTCGAAAACTTCCCCATCTCCATCAGCGGATCGGGGCATGCGCCGCAATTGCTGGGCAACCTTGCAACCATTACCCGCGGAACGGAGCCCGGCACATTGAGTCATTACGACGCGCAACCTGTCGTTGATATCTATGGCGGCGTGGAAGGCGCTGACCTCGCCAGCGTTGCGAAGCAGGTGGAGAAATACGTCGCCGATGCGCAGCAGCATGTGCCAAAAGGCACACGCATCTTCGTGCGCGGCCAGATCGCCACCATGCATGAATCGTTCCGGGGCCTGGCGCTTGGGCTGCTCTTTTCCATCGTGCTCGTCTATGCGCTGATCGTCGTCAACTTTCAAAGCTGGCTCGATCCCTTCATCATCATTGCCGCGCTGCCCGGCGCGCTCGCCGGCATCGTCTGGATTCTGTTCATTACCGGCACGCACCTCAGCGTCCCCGCGCTTACCGGCTCCATCATGTGCATGGGCGTCGCCACCGCCAACTCGATTCTTGTGGTCAGCTTCGCCAAGGAGCAGATGGCGGAAGGCTTCAGCGCCGCGGATGCCGCGCTGGCCGCCGGCTACACGCGCTTCCGCCCCGTCATCATGACAGCTCTGGCGATGATCATCGGAATGGTGCCTATGGCGCTAGGCATCGGAGAAGGCGGCGAGCAGAACGCGCCGCTGGGCCGCGCCGTCATCGGCGGTCTGGTCCTTGCCACCTTCGGCACGCTGACGTTCGTCCCGGTCTTCTTTGCGCTGATGCACCGCAACACGCCTCCGCCGCCGGCACAGGAGCGCGAACCGCTGCAGCCGCTCGAACCGAAAAGCACATTCATCAGAAAGGAGCAGCCATGAGCGCTGAGAACAGCCATGAGTGAAAACAAGATCGGTCCCGACCACGAGCTGCCTGCCAACCGCGGAACCGACGCTCCGCAACATCATCATGAGCTTGCGGACCGCCCTGCTCCGCCCGTCATCCGCCGCGGCCCGTTGACGGCACTGGTCGTCTTCGTATTGATCGTCGCGGCAATCATCGCCGTAGTCGGGATTCTCGCCCGCCGCCACGCCGCCACGGAGTTGGAACAGTACACCGGTACTGTCGCGGCCCCGGCGGTGCTGCTGGTCGCTCCGCAGATGGAGAAAGGCGCACGCGAGATCGTCCTTCCCGGCAACATGCAGGCCTTCACGCAGGCGCCGATCTATGCGCGAACCACAGGTTACGTCAAAGCCTGGTACCACGACATCGGCTCGCACGTAAAAAAAGGCGACCTGCTCGCAATTATCGAAACACCCGAGCTCGATCAGCAGCTCGCGCAGGCCAAAGCAGACCTCGCCACCGCGCAGTCGAACGCCGCGCTCGCCAAGACCACCGCCGACCGCTATCAGGGCCTCATCGCGCAGAACGCCGTCTCGCAACAGGAC
>DATNEM010000195.1:0-6000 GCA_035552995.1 Acidobacteriaceae bacterium
CGAGGCGCTGCAGCGCAAAGTCGGCGCGCGCGGATTGAGGATGATTCTCGAAGAGCTGATGCTCGACATGATGTACTACGTGCCGGGCAACAAGAAAATCGGCGAACTGACCATTTCCGCCGAGATGGTGAAGAAGCACAGCCTGATGCTGCCGCTGCTGCTGGAGAAGGCGGGCTAGACCGTTACGGACGTAACGGCTGGTTGGCAAGCAAGTCAAGTCGCAAGGAGTACAGTGCCGCGCAATTGCGCGGCACTTCCTTTTTCATGCTGCTCAAGTGATTAACCTCGCGGCGGTGACTTAAATGTATGGCTGCGCGCACACGCCCACGCAGTACAATCACACCATGGCGCGGGCCTGTCGAGTTGCATCCGAGTCGGGTGCCGGCGCGTCCAATTGGGGAGAATATGGCGAATCAACCGAAGACTACTTTGACCGGCGAAGTCCGCAAGCTGCCGATGATGCCGATCCGGGATATGGTCATCTTCCCCCATATGATGACCCCCTTTGTGGTGGGGCGCGAGTCCAGTGTGCGCGCGTTGGAAGAAGCGCTCACGGGCGATCGCAAGATTTTTTTGGCCACACAGCATGATGCAAGCGTGGATGAACCGGGCGCGGACGATATCTTCGAGACGGGCACCATCGGCAACATCGTGCAGAGCGTGCGCATGCCAGACGGCAACATTAAGGTTCTGGTGGAAGGCGTCGAGCGGGCGCGGGCCATCGAAGTGAACGACGACGACGGATTCTTCGTCGTCACGGTGCGCACCGGCAAGACGCAGCTGGAGATGACGCCGCAGGTGGAACAACTGATGCATCGCGTGCACTCGCTGTTCGAGCAGTACGTGAAGCTGCAGCAGAGCCTGAACCACGAGACCATGGCGGCCAGCGTGCGCATGGATGAGCCGGCAAAGCTGGCTGACACCATCGCCGCAAACCTGCAGCTTTCCATCGAAGAGAAGCAGCAGTTGCTCGATGTCTTCGATCCCGAGCAGCGCCTCTCGCGCGTAGGGGATGTGCTCGACGTGGCGATCGAGAAGCTGAACATGGATCGCACCATCCAGTCGCGGGTGAAGCGGCAGATGGAGAAGGCGCAGAAGGAGTATTACCTCAACGAGAAGATCAAGGCCATTCAGAAGGAGCTGGGCCGCGGCGAGAAGAGTGAGTTTGACGATCTGAAGAAGAAGATCGAATCCGCCGGCATGCCGAAGGACGTTCTGGAGAAGTCGCTGCAGGAGCTGAAAAAGCTGGAAGCCATGCCGCCAATGTCCGCGGAGTCGACTGTCTCCCGCAACTATCTCGACTGGCTGCTGGCGGTCCCCTGGAAGAAGCGCTCCAAGGAAATCCGCTCCATCGAGCACGCGGAGAAGATTCTGAACTCCGACCACTACGGCCTGGAGAAAATTAAGGAGCGCATCCTTGAGTTTCTGGCGGTGCGGCAGCTTGTGAAAAATCCGAAAGGCTCGATCCTGTGCTTCGTCGGGCCTCCCGGCGTAGGCAAGACATCGCTGGGCATGTCCATTGCGAAGGCGACCGGCCGCAAATTCGTCCGCATGTCACTCGGGGGCGTACGCGATGAGGCGGAGATTCGCGGGCATCGCCGCACGTACATCGGTGCCCTGCCCGGGCAGATCATCCAGTCAATGAAGAAGGCCGGCACAAAGAACCCCGTCTTCATGCTGGACGAGATCGACAAGATGGCGTCGGACTTCCGCGGCGACCCAGCGAGCGCACTGCTGGAGGTCCTCGATCCCGAACAGAATACAACCTTCCAGGACCACTACCTCGACGTGGAGTATGACCTCTCGAATGTGCTGTTCGTCGCAACGGCGAATGTGCTGCACACCATTCCCGGCCCGCTACAGGACCGCATGGAGATTCTGCGGCTGCATGGCTACACCGAACTCGAGAAGCTGGAGATTGCCCGGCAGTATCTGGTCAAGAAGCAGCGCGAGGCGACCGGCCTGACGGACAAGCAGGTCAACTTCTCGGACGGCGCCCTCAAGGAAATCATCCGCAAGTACACGCGTGAGGCTGGTGTGCGCAACCTCGAGCGCGAGATCGGCAACATCTGCCGCAAGGTCGCGCGCAAGGTGGTCCAGTCGACTCCTGCGCATCACGAAGAGCTAACCGCGGAGAATGTAGGTGAGCTCCTCGGCGTGGCGAAGTTCCGCGACTCGCAGGTACACGAGAAGAGCGAAGTCGGACTCGTCACGGGCTTGGCATGGACGGAAGTCGGCGGCACACTGCTGCAGACCGAAGTGCAGGTCCTGGACGGCAAAGGCAAGCTGACAACGACCGGGCAACTGGGCGAGGTGATGCAGGAGTCAGCCCAAGCCGCACTCAGCTATATCCGCTCGCGCGCACAGCATCTGGGACTGAATAAGGAGTTCTACCGGCACGTGGATATCCACGTTCATGTGCCGGAAGGGGCCATCCCGAAGGATGGGCCGAGCGCGGGCATCACGCTGGCGACTGCTCTGGCCAGCGCACTGACGAAAATCAAAGTGCGCCGCGACATTGCGATGACGGGCGAGATTACGCTGCGCGGCAAAGTGCTCTCCATCGGCGGCCTGAAGGAGAAGCTGCTGGCGGCGCACCGCGCGGGAATCTTCGAAGTGATCGTGCCCGGAGACAACCGCAAAGACATCGCGGAGATGCCGGAGTTGTTGAAGACGGAGATGAAGCTGCACTTCGTGGAGCAGATGGACGAGGTGCTGCAAATCGCGCTCGAAGAGAAGCTGCCGGAGCTTGAAGAGGAGACCCCGACCGCTCTGGCCGCGGTGATGCCGCCGGTCCTGCCGGAGACTGCGACACAGCCGGTGGCGCACCAGTAAGTTATACAGAAGAGCCCAAAGAGAAAGGCCGGGACAAGATCCCGGCCTTTTCTGCGCAGGTCGCCAGACCCGCTATACCGTTCTTCGTCCGGTGACGAAGTGGATGACGAGCGAGATAACGGCGAAGAGTAGAAGCAGGTGAATGAGAAAGCCTGCCGTGTGAAACATTACAAAACCGGCCAGCCACGCGACCACAAGAACAATCGCAAGTATCAGAAACATTGCGCAACCTCCCAAATAGAAGTGGCGCACTGTCGCGCCGATTACCTTTGCTTAGAGCGGTCCCGAACGGCTTGCGTTGCTCGTTCGCCCCGAGCGCATTGTTATATGAGGACTTACAAGTGGGGATAACGCGAACAGTGCCTGTGGCATCTACCCAACAGTGCCGGGGACCAATTGCCCCGCGGAATCAAAAAGGAGAGACCGATGCTTATTCTTCTGATTATTTTGCTGGTGCTGGCATTTGGAGCCTTCCCCACGTGGCCATACAGCCGCAGCTGGGGTTACTACCCAAGCGGCGGCCTGGGGCTGATTTTGCTGATTGTTTTGATCGTCGCCCTGTTCAATCACGGGTTCTGACGAGTTTCACCGGATGCACGTACCGGTCGTCGATGCAAAAACGGAGCGCTGCGGAGGCGCTCCTTTTTGCGTTTGGCCACACGGGTGAACACAGCGAGGGGCGGAGCGTATCGTTACACGCCGCCGGCGATCGACGGGATAAGCATTACTTCGTCACCATCCTTGAAGGTGTACGTGTCGCCACCCAGGAAGCGGATGTCCTCATCGTTGATGTAAATGTTGATGAACTTGCGCAGCTTGCCGTTCTCGTCCTTGATCTGCGTGGCGAGTGCGGGAAAGCTCCGATCGATCTCGGCGAGCAGAGCCGGAAGATTCGTCGCGGCGGAATCGAGCTGCTTCTTGCCGTCGGTGTGGCGCGTGAATGCGGTGGGTAGTACAACCTTGATGGACAAAGTCAGTCTCCTGCTGTGGCAAGTTCCGGTTCGGTTATCGCGGCTTCGCGCGCGCTTTCGATGGAACGCAGATACTCCGCGAAGTCGGCGAGGCGTGGCCGGATGGCACGCGCATCGATGTGATCATAACGTCCTATGAGAGCATCGGTGGTCTTGAGGCCATTGCCGGTGATGACGGCGACAGTGGTTTCATGCGCCGCGATGCGGCCCTGCGTGTAGAGTCGCGCGGTGACGGCCGTAGTGACGCCGCCCGCGGTCTCCGTAAAAATGCCCTCGGTTTCCGCGAGTTCCTGCATGCCGGAGACGAGTTCCACGTCCGAGACGTCCTCGGCCCATCCGCCGTCCTGGCGGATCATCTTTGCCGCGGCAGGACCGTCAGCCGGATTGCCGATCGCAAGCGAGCGGGCGATCGTGCTCGGCCGCTGAGGGACGATGTCCTCAGTTCCCTGCTTCACCGCGGTTGTAATGGGTGAGCAGCCTGTGGCCTGCGCGCCGAAAAAACGGACGGGACGTGAAGGAGCGTCAACCAGGCCCAGATAGACGAGCTCCTGAAACGCTTTGCGGATCTTGCGGATCAAGCTGCCGCCGGCCATGGGGACTACCACATTGTCCGGAAGCCGCCAGCCGAGCTGTTCGGCGATCTCATAGCCGACGGTCTTCGAGCCTTCAGCGTAATAGGGCCGAAGGTTGACGTTGACGAAGCCCCAGTCGTATTCATCTGCGATCAGCGTGCAGAGGCGGTTGACGTGGTCATAGTTGCCGTCGATGCGAATAAGGCGCGCGCCGTAGACCAGCGTGTTGAGGATCTTTGCCGGCTCCAGATCGGCAGGGACCAGAATGCAGGCGTGTACGCCGAGGCGGGCAGCCTGTGCGGCAACTGAGTTGGCGAGGTTGCCGGTGGAGGAGCAACCGACGGTGGTGAAACCGAACTTGCGCGCGTTGGCCAACGCGACGGAGACCACGCGGTCCTTGAAGCTCAAGCTTGGGAAGCAAACGGCATCGTTCTTGACATAGAGATTCTCAGCGCCGATGCGTTTGCCGAGCCGGGACGCGCGCACCAGCGGCGTGAAGCCAACGGGAAGATCGGGTTGGTACCCCGCCGGCACCGGAAGCAGGCGCGCGTAGCGCCATATGCTGGCCGGCCCGCGCGCCACGGACTCACGCGTGAACTCGCCGCGCGCGGATTCCAGATCATAGGCGACCTCGAGCGGCGCAAGGCACTCGGGGCAGCCGGAGAGTGGGCGGTTGCCATAGCGGCGGCCGCACTCGTTGCAAGCCAATTCGTAGGCGGGATTGGAATACTCCATCGAAAGCTCTCTCCTCAACCACAACAAATGCGGATCAGGGAATGCTTCTGCGACTGACTCTCTTTGGAGTACCGCTGGCGCGAAGGAAGGAGACTTACGGATGCAGCGGCGAGCTGCCATGTCCGAATCTCATGTTCCCTGCGCGGCCTCTTGCGGCCATCCAGGAGAGAGTTGACACCGGTACCGTCTTCTGTCCGGTTGTCGTGGCGTCGCAGGGCTCGTCCCTCAGCCACTCTGCATGAAATTCAAATCTGCGCGGACGCAGACTGGAATGACTTAGTAGTAACACAGTCACCATAGGGCTGCAAGTTGCAGAGGTAACGATGGATACCGGCGGCGAAAGTTGTATCGACCATATTGCCGCAGGAAGGATGTACTGGTTCGATTGCAGCGTGAACATGCCGACGCGCAGCAAAATCGTGATTGATAAGTCCGCGGTTCAGGTGCGGACTCTCGAAAGGCATCTCGGTGGAAGATCTCTCAAAACAGTTGGCATTAGGAATTGCTGCCGCATTGCTCGCGTCAGCGACCGTATCGGCGCAGAACAGCACCGCCAAACCCGCTGCAACCGCCAAACCCCAGGCGGTCAGCACATCTCGCGAAGCCGGCTCCAGCATGGCGACCGGGCGGCAAGCTGCGCCGGCTCCAGCTGGAACGTCGACCAACGCGAAGAATTCAGGCCATGCCACGGAGAAGCTGGAATACAAGGATCCCGAGGACATGACGACCCGTCACCGCGCCGGTAGCGCCGCACCGGATACAAGCTCCGGAGCTTCCGCCGCTGCGCACGCCACTGCTAAAGAAGCGGGCCTTCCCGCGTGCGATGGAGCGTCCAAGGATGCCGCGAAGTGCGTGACGGCGCCGGCATCCGGCTCTCACGCCACGAC
>DATNEM010000196.1:0-9196 GCA_035552995.1 Acidobacteriaceae bacterium
GTATGCGCCGACGCATTGCGGCCGTTCTCCAGCGTGAAGAGGAACTGCGCGGCGAGCGACTCAAACTCAGTGGCTGCCTGCTTCACCGCGGCACCGCCGATTCCTGATGAACCTCTGGGCCATGCTCCCGAACCTCAAGTACGCGCCGCTTTCCACGCGGATGATGTTCGCGATGCACACGCTTCAGATGTTCCATGGCCACATGCGTGTAGACCTGCGTGGTAGCAATGTCAGCGTGGCCCAGCAGCCGCTGCACCGTGCGCAGATCGGCGCCGTGCTCAACCATGTGCGTGGCGCAGGAGTGGCGCAGCATATGCGGGCTGGCTTTACGCATCGCGTTGTCCCCCGCGCGGGCAGCCTTGCGCACCATCTCCCACACCCACTGACGTGTGAGTGGCTTGCCGCGAACGCTCAGAAACAGCGCGCGCTGAACGCCAACAACGGCCAACACCGGTCGCCCGTCGCGGACATATCTTTCCAGCGCCTCCACGGCGCGCCGGCCCAGCGGCACGACTCGCTCTTTATCGCCCTTGCCTCGCACCTGCGCTCGCGCCAGGTCGAGGTGGAGATCCTCCTCGCGGACCGAAACGATCTCGCCAACGCGCACGCCGCCGCCGTAAAGCAACTCCAGAATGGCATGGTCGCGGAGCGCGAGCGCGACAGATTCCGCACTGCGGGCAGTTTCAGGGCTGCTCGCCAAAGCTGCGGCGCGGTCGAGAATCGCCGCGACCTCACTTTCGGCAAGCGATTTTGGCAGCACCTTCCACGTCGCAGGCGTCTCCAGGTTCACCGTCGGATCGTGCGCGATGCGTCTGTCCAGCAGCAGCCAGCGATAGAAGCCGCGCATGCAGCTCAGTTTCCGTGCGATGGAGCGGGCGTCGCGATCATGGCTGCGCAGATGCGCGAGAAACGCCGTGAGATCGTCCTCTACGGCCGCGATAAGCAGCGCGCCGTGCTCCTCAAGCCGTTCAGCAAGCTGGTCCAGGTCGCAGGCATAGGCTTCGCACGTGGCCGGCCGCATCCCCTTCTCCACGCGCAGATAGGCGATATATTCCCGCATCACTCTGGCGTTGCCGGGGGGCGCAGCCGAGGGTGTTTCTTGGGCCCGCATACTGGACTGCATGGACTGATTCTCTATGGGACTTGGGCGGCGTGCGCCCCGTCCAACCCGCACGAACCTACCTTGCTAGCACCGGATTCGATAGCAGTCGATTTGTTAGCATCTGAGCAGGCAACCGCTCCGCGGACGCGAGGAATCATGGCAATCTGCGAACATCTCGCACACAGCAAATACGTTCCACCCAAGACCCATGTCTGTGCAGAATGTGTAGCCATGGGCGATACCTGGGTACATCTGCGGACCTGCCTGACCTGCGGCAACGTCGGCTGCTGTGATTCCTCCAAAAACAAGCACGCCACGAAGCATTACCACGCGACACAGCATCCCGTGATCGCCTCGGCGCAGCCCCATGAGCGGTGGCTGTGGTGCTATCCCGATGAAGAGTGGATGGAGTAGCTGCTTCCTTTCAGGCCACGCTGGCGCTGCATTCTTCGCCCCGCTGCTGATAGCAAAGATGCTCCTCTATCGCTTGCCGCGTCTGCTGAAAAAAGGGCAACCCGTATTGTGCGCCCTTGAGTCTTAACGTCTGTCGGCGTTGCGAAGGCGTTTGAAGTGCAGCGCGGCACAATGAGGAGCAGTACAACATGGCAAATACGAGCAGTCACAACCAGCCAAGCCACGAGGCCCAGGTAAAGGGCGGACAGCATTCGCATCAGGGAAGTTCATCTCAGTCTGCCAACTCTGGAGCATCGAGCAGCAGCAATACCGGGAACCGCAATCCGCCGAGTCATGAGGCTTCGGTGAAGAGCGGCCAGCATTCCCATCAGGGTGACTCCAACCGCTAGCTCGCGAACGTTCCGATGCATAGGCCCACGCGGGAATCGAAACTGCGTGGGCCTTTTATTCGGCAGTGCGCTTATCGAAGTGCGACAAGCCGTGGGTGCGGCGGATAGATGGTTGGGTGCACTGCCGCAGCGATGCACGACAAACCGTTTAGCAGAGAGGGTGCTGGCGTATTCAGGAATTCGTCTGGAATGACGTGCGCGCGGCCTTCGCGAACCGCGCGAAGATTCTGCCAGCCGCGCTGCTCAATTACGCGCGCAAGGGGCACGCGGTCACCCGCACCGCACCAGGCGAAGAGAAGTACGTCTGGATCGGCCGCAGCGACAGTTGCAGCATCCGTTTGCGCGCCGGCCGTCCCAAAGAATCTTCCACCAGAGGCCTCAACGAGTTCCGCAACCCAGGCTTGCGAATGGATCATCGGCTTGCCCCACTCCTCGCAATAAACCAGCGGACGGTCTTCTGGTTTCAGGTGCGCAGTCCGTGCCCTCGTTGCGGCGATCGTGTCCTGCATGCGGTCGATGAGCGGCCCGGGATCTGCGGCAACATGTGCGGCGATCAACCGGATGTCGGCGTAGACATCCGCAAGGCAGCGTGGCGCGAGAGCCAGGACAGGCACGCCACATTTCAGAATCGCAGCTAACGATTCCATGCGATACGGCACGCTCGCGATGACGAGGTCGGGCTTTGCCGCAAGCAGGGTTTCTAAATTGCCGCCACTCTCTGCAGTGGCACGATCGAAGGACCACGAATCGCTCAGAATCGGTAGATTGCGCGCTGCCAGCTCGGGCATTGCATCGATGCAGTACTTCGTAACTGCGCAGAGGGAGTCCAGGCAGTCGAGCGCAGCAAGGGTAAGGCTGACGGAAGGCTGCAGGGAAGCAATGCGCATCCCTTCCATTGAATCATTTCGCCCTTGCGGGATCGCGGATTACTCGACTGCCCTGCGGGCGTTATAGCCATCGCGGGAGATCACGGAATACTTCAGGGGCTTCCCCTTTTCATCCGCCATCTGCAACGGATGGCCCTCATTGTCCACCAGCACAACCTTAATCCGGCGATAGGTGCCGTCGGCAGCCGTATTGGTGGGCCGGTACGTGAGCACATACTGATTGCGGATGGAGTTGTTGATGGCCGCGAAGTCGTCCGCAAGTTCGCCCTGGAAGAGCGGCGAGAAGCTCATGCCGCCGGTCATGGCCGCAAACGTCTTCAGCTGGTTCTGCGCCTGCAGGTAATTCAGCTCGCGCATGCCGCCGCCCGCGCCCAACTCATTCAGCAGCGCGCCCGTGCCGATGGTGAAGATGGTGACGTTGGGCGTGGCCTTGATCTTGGCCAGTATCTTGTCCAGAGTGATCTTTGAAAATGTGTCGCGCCCGGTGCCGATCAGAAGAACGTACTTCCGCCCATCCACACGGCTGAGGCGATCGAGCGTCTGATACAGCGCGTCGAACGTGTTCGTATCGGAGAAAGTAGGAATCGTAAGCGACTGCATCGCCTCGGCGATCACCTGCTTGTTATTGGTGAAGTCCGCCAGAATGTGCGTCTGCAGGTCGTAGGTCATCAGCGCAATGTAATCGTCCGGCCGCAAGGATCGAAAGAAGCTGATCGCCGCGTTCTCCATGTCATTGATGACATACCAATTGTTAGCCGCGAATTCGAGCAGCATGACGGCGGTGATGGGCGTCTGTGCGATGCGCACGGTCTCCACCTTCTGCTCCACGCCATCCTCAAGCACCAGGAAGTTCGCCGCCTTCAACCCCGGCACGAACTGATGGTTCTTATCCAGGATGACAGAAACGTCCAGATGGACCTCCGGCACATTCACTGTGATGGAATACGTCTGCCCATTCGGGTTCTTGATCTTCGGCTGTTCAGGGGCAGGCGGCGCTGGAGGCTCCTCAGATTCCTTCTTCTTGGGAATCACAATGGGGCCATTGTCGATGGCGGGACCGCCGGTATCGGTCTGGTCAGGTGGCGTTGCCGGCTGACCCTGAGCCTGAGTGGGGTCCGCAGGCGTGCTCTGCGCATGCGCTATAGGATTGCCGCCAACCAGGAACGCCGCGCCGCAGGCGACGATCGCCGCCACTCGAAGGGCTGAGTAGAATTTTGGGCTTTGGTCGAGATTCTTCATCGGTTTACATCTGCCACTTTACTCCGGTTTAGACGGCAGCCGCGCTGATCCGTGTCAGGCAGGTCCAAAAGAGGTATGGACAAGCGCCTTGTTGAGGAGCAAACTTCGTCTTAGGTTGTCCTTCTGTCATGTATTTTTCTGTCGTTGGTTTTCATCTGGTAAAGATCTCTTCGCGCAAGATCAAACTCGCCCCCGCCACGCTGGCGGCGGCCATCTTTGCGCTGTCCGCCACATCTGGCGTTATTGCCGCATCTGCTCAATCCGTCATCGCAGCCGCTGACATCGTCAAAGCCCCCGGTGAGCCGACGGCCGTACTCCTGCCGTCCCCGCCCGCTGGACCAGCGAAGTTCTTCCCGCTGGCCGAAATCCATCGCGGTCTTCACGCCGTTGCCTATACCGTCTTTGAGGGCGTCAAGCCCGAGCCGATGGACGTCGAAATCCTCGGCGTGCTGAATGACGCCATTGGTCCCGGCCAGGACATGATCCTCGCGCGCCTGCAGGGCAAAAAGGCGGAGTACACCGGCGTCGTCGCAGGTATGAGCGGCAGCCCCGTCTACATCGATGGGCGCCTGGTGGGCGCAATCAGCTACCGCATCGGGCAATTCTCCAAAGATCCCATCGCCGGGATTACCCCGATCGAGCAGATGCTGCAGGTCCGCGACCGGCCAATGGCGCGTGGCATGGAGGTTGCAGAGGGTGAAGCGCCCCAGCCGAACTCCACTGCTGACAGCACACAGCCCACCAGCGCCATGGCCGCAGGCGGCGAGGTGCAGCCAATTGCAACTCCTCTCGTCTTTGGCGGGTTCTCCCGCGATGCCGTGACTCGGTTCGGAGACAAATTCCGCAATCTGGGTCTCGATCCCGTTGCCGGGCTTGGCGGCGCTGCCGCAGCCGGCACCAGGCAACCGGAACCGCTGGTACCTGGTTCTGCCGTCAGCGCGATCCTCGTGCGCGGCGATCTCTCCATCTCCGGCACCTGCACCGTCACCTACGTCGACCCCACCCGCCTGCTGGCCTGCGGCCATCCCATCACGCAGTTCGGTCAGGTCTCCATGCCCATGACCAAGGCCGAGGTCGTCACCACCCTGGCCTCGCCCATGGACTCCTTCAAGATCATTAACACCACGGAGACCGTCGGTTCGTTTACCGAAGACCGAGCCTCCGCCATCATGGGACGCTTCGGAGTGCAGGCCAAAATGATTCCCGTCTCTGTCGATGTGATTCCAGCCGGGCGCACCCCAGCCGCTGGCGGCGAGATGCGCCGCATCTCTGACGAGATCGGCGGCTCCGCTGCACCCGATACCAGGCTTCCCTCCCGCGGCAGCAGCGCGTTGGCACATCCTGGCGGCATGCATTTCGAGGTGCTAAACAACCGCGAGCTTACGCCTTCAGCCATGCTGGTTTCGGTCTATCAGAGCCTCTCGGGAACCAATGAGTCTGCCAATCAGATGAGCTACCGCATGGACGGCGAGCTGACGCTGAAAGGCCTGCCTCCAGTGAAGCTGGAGGGCATCATGTCGCCGAGCGAGACCACCTCCGGCGCGGCGACTGCAGCTACGTACGTCAGCAGCCGGTTCAGCAAGTTGTACAGCGATACGCTCGATCAGCCCGAGGTCACCGGCCTGCGCCTGAAGATGCAAGAGATTCCCGAGCGTCACACCGCGGTGCTGGAGGGTGCACGGCTCAGCACGAATGAGGCGAGCGCCGGCGACACTGTGGAGGTCGAGACCACCCTGCACCCATATGGTGGTGAAGCGCAGGTGGTGCGGACCCGAATCAAGCTCCCCGACACTCTCACCTCCGGACCGCTGCGCATCGTTGTCGGCGACAGCGGCACCTTGGATCGGCTCACGAATCCTCCGGCCGCGGCAGGCCATGCGGCTGCCTCGGTGGCGCTCGCTGACGCCGTCGCGCAGTTGAACCATTCGCACCCGAACGACCGTATTTACGTAGCGTTGCTGGACCACGATCCGCAGGCGCAGTTGGAATCGCAGGCACTCCCCACCATTCCAATCTCCATGGCCAACGTTCTGGAACCGCTGAAGGCGGCGCAGAAGGTCCAGTTGACCGGCGAAAGCGTGGTGGAAGCAGGTTCCGTCGAGACGAACTATGCTGTCTCCGGCTCGCAGGTTCTGACGCTCGATATCCGCTGACAATCGCATCTTCGCGATCCCGGGAGGTCAAGCTCCTTCCGCCCGCCGCCGCTTCGGTTGATAAACTCGGAGACGATGAGACGCTCAAGCGCGATGGTATTCGTGGGTGCGATGGCGCTGTGCGTCAGCGCCGCGGCACAGGGCACGAAGCTGTGGACCACATCCACCTACGACGAGATGGAGCGTGGTACGACAGACGGCGTGGCCATCCGCAGCGACGGCCGCCTCGAGCCAGGCCCCGCAACTTCTTTGCTTTACGAAACCAGCGGCAATTATGTGTGGTCGGTTGCCGTCGACGCCGCCGGCAATGCTTACGTCGCGACGGGGGGAGCGGCAGCCAACAGCGCGGCGGTAATGAAAGTCTCGGCCGAAGGCAAGGCGGCCAAGCTCTTTGAGGGCAAGGAACTCGGCGTGCAGGCTGTGCGGCTCGGCACGGACGGCCACATCTACGCTGCCACCTCGCCGGACGGCAAGGTGTATCGCCTGGGCGCCACTCCCGCGGATGCGACTGTCGTCTTTGATCCCGCAACGACAGCGGAGAAGCCAAAATATCTCTGGGATCTCATTCAGGCTCCCAGCGCCGGCGGGAAGCCCGGTGATCTCTACGTCGCGGCTGGCGCGCCTGCCGTCCTCTATCGCGTTCCAGCCGACGGCGGCAAGCCGGCGGTGGCGTTCAAGACGGCCGATCAACACATTCGCTGCCTGTTGCTCGCGCCCGATGGAACACTGTGGGCCGGCAGTGACGGTAGCGGCGTGATCTACCGCTTCGACACAAAGACTCCGGGTGCGCGACCCATCGCAGCCTACGACTCAGCCAAGGTTGAGATCACATCGCTGGCGCGCGACGACAAGGGCAACATCTACGCCGCGGGCGTCGGTGTCAGGCCGGCTCCGGGCGCGTCACGGCCCGGGCTGCCGCCTTTGCCAGTGACCGGCAATGTCGGCGTGACGATCACATTCTCTGAGCCGCGCTCCGCCAATGCGGCGGCACAAAACACACTGATCCCGGACGGCTCCGAGATCGATCGCATCGCGCCCGATGGCAGCCCGGCGAGACTGCTCGCCCTCAAGGAAGATGTCGTCTACGCGCTCGCATGGCACAAGGGAGAACTGCTGGCCGCGACCGGCAATCGCGGACGCGTCTATCGCATCAACACGCGCGTGGATACTAGCGCGCTCGGCGAGTTTACCGATGTTGCGCATCTGAACGCCGCGCAAGGCATGGCGTTTGCCGAAATTCCGAACGGGTTGCTCGTTGCCACGAGCAACAGTGGCAAGCTTTTTCGGCTGGACGACAAGCCTGCGGCGAATGCGACCTACACCAGCGAAGTAAACGATGCCGGCGTCTTCTCGAAGTGGGGGCGCGTTGAGGTGCTGCCGGAGCCGGGCAATGGCGCCGGAGGCACGGAGGCGACTACCGGCTTCGATCTTTTCGCGCGTACGGGCAACGTTCAGAATCCGTTGAGCGGCTGGAGCGATTGGTCGCCCGTGGCACACGATGGTTCTGTTGCAGTCCCGGGCGGCCGCTACGCGCAGTGGAAGGCGGTGCTGCACGCGGGAGGCCAGGTGCAGTCGGTTGGGCTGAACTACCTCGAAAAGAACCTAGCGCCCGTGGTGGACCAGATCGCGGTGGAGGAGGGCGCGCGCGTGACGGCGACCGCGGCCGCAGCGACAAACAATACGGTGCAGATCAAGTTTTCCTCGGCGACGAGCAGCACGTCTTCCTACCAGCCGGACACTAACACGGAGCCGCTGACGGCGCAGAAAGAGCGAGGCGCGATCACCGCGCGTTGGGCAGCGCATGACGATAACGGCGACGATCTGACGTATTCCGTCTGGTACCGCGGCATCGGCGAAAAGAACTGGCGACTGCTGAAAGACAAGGTCA
This sequence comes from Acidobacteriaceae bacterium, assembly GCA_035552995.1. Lineage (GTDB taxonomy): Bacteria > Acidobacteriota > Terriglobia > Terriglobales > Acidobacteriaceae > Edaphobacter. Next base: position 8,073 of record DATNEM010000196.1, read on the forward strand.
GCGAGAAATACCTGAGCTTCGATTCATCCCTGCTGCCCGATGGCAGCTATGAACTGAAGGTAGTCGCCAGCGACGCGCCCGACCACACCGATGCCGACACGCTGACCGGGGAGCGAGCCAGCGATGCCTTCGTAGTCGATACGACGCCGCCAGTGCCGGGGCAATTCGCGGCGACCCTGAGTGCGGGCAAGATTCATGCGACGTTCGAGGCGAAGGACGCGGCTTCACCGATTGCTCATGCGGAATACTCGGTCGATGCGGGACCGTGGCAATACCTCGAGCCTGTGGGAAGTGTCTCGGACTCGAAGGAAGAGCATTACGACTTCACCGCCGCAATTCCTGCGGTAACGGGCACAGCGGCTGCTGGTGTGACGGCGCCGAACGAGCATGTCATCGCGGTGCGTGTCTACGACCGCTACGACAACGTGGCGACCGCGAAGGCAGTGGTGCACTAAGTGCGTTTCGAGATCTTCATTGCGGCGCGGTATCTGCGGGCCAAGCGGCGGCAGGCAGTCGTCGGCGTCATCACGCTGATCTCAGTGATCGGTGTAGCGGCAGGCGTGGCCTCGTTGATCATCGCTTTGTCCATCACGAACGGCATGCGGCGCGATCTGCAGGACAGACTTGTCGGCTCGACTGCCCACGTGGAGCTGATGCGCGTTGCGGCCGACGGAATCCGCGACTGGCGTCCGCTGCTGGAGCGCCTGCGAAAACTGCCGCATGTGACCGCCGCTGCTCCGGGACTCTACGAGCAGGTGCTGATCGCGCGCGGCGCGCGCGCTGGCGGCGCGGAGATCGCGGGCATCGTTCCGAGCGACCAGCGGACCGTCTCTGATCTGTTGAGCGATGTGAAACAAGGCAGCGCGGCGCAACTTGAGCCGGTCAGCGAGTCAGCGAGCCAGCAGGTCAGCAGTGCGGTCCCACCGATCGTCATTGGCAAAGATCTGGCCGAGTCCATCGGTGCCGAAGTCGGAGAGACGGTCGAGGTGATCAGCCCGCAGGGTGAGATCTCGCCGCTGGGGCTGGTACCGCGCTATCGGGCATTCCGGGTTACGGGCATCTTCAACTCCGGGTTCTATCAGTACGACTCCGCCTATGGATTCGTCCGGCTCAGCGATGCGCAG
>DATNEM010000197.1:0-4343 GCA_035552995.1 Acidobacteriaceae bacterium
GCCGTATCCGGAGTCGCCTTCACCGCACCCGAGCAGGCGCGACCGTTCGCCCGCGCCCGCCTGTTCGATCCGCTGGCGCAAGTGTTCGCGATACCGGAATCCAGCTGCCGCTTCGCTCCCGGCGATCGTGCCGATGCGCGCACCGAGACCGGGTTGCACGGTGACCCGTGCGTGCTGTGGGTGGGGCATCTGAGCGCCGGCAAGGATCCGTTGAGCGTGCTCGACGGCGTGGCCCGGGCCGCATCGCGGCTGCCCGGCCTGCAGCTGTGGTGCGCGTTCGGCAACGCGCCGCTGCTCGACGAAGTGCAGCACCGCATCGAACACGATCCACGGCTCGACGGGCGGGTGCACCTGCTGGGCAAGGTGGCGCACGCGCGCGTCGAGACCTTGCTGCGCGCCGCGGACGTGTTCGTCTCCGGCAGCCACGCCGAGGGTTCCGGCTACGCCCTGCTGGAGGCGCTGGCCTGCGGCGCGGTGCCGGTAGTGACGGACATTCCCTCGTTCCGCGCGCTGACCGGCAACGGTCATGTCGGCAAGCTGTGGCCCTGCGGCGATGGGGCGCAGCTGGCCGAGGCGCTGGTCGGCGTGGCAGCGGACCGGCCGTCGTCGCAACAGATACGCGCGCATTTCGACGCCACGCTGTCGTTCGCCGCGGTGGGTCGCCAATGGGCCGCCGCGTATGCGCAGGTTCACGACGGCCGGCGACGGAGAAAACCGTGAAGCTCGCGCTGGTGGTGCCGGGTGGCGTGGATCGCAGCGGCGAATTCCGCGTGATCCCGGTGCTGCTGGCGCTGATCGAGCGACTGGCGCGGGTGCACGAAGTGCATGTGTTCGCGCTGCAGCAGGAAGCGGCCGCCGGCCGCTGGGAGCTCGCCGGCGCCACCATCCACAACATCGGCGAGCGCTGGACGCGGCTGCGCGCGATTGCGGCGATCCGCGCCGAACATCGCCGCGCGCCGTTCGATCTGATCCACGCGATCTTCTCCGGCTCCTGCAGCCTGGTCGCCGTCACCGCGGCAAAACTGCTGCGGCTGCCGAGCCTGGTGCACATCGCCGGCGGCGAGCTGGTCGCCCTGCACGGGATCGACTACGGCGGACGGCGGCTGTGGAAAGGGCGGCTGCGCGAAGCGGTGATCCTGCGCGGCGCCGATGTCATCACGGCGGCCAGCGCGCCGATCCTCGATGCGCTGCAGGCGCTCGGTATCAAGGCGCAGCGCGTGCCACTCGGCGTCGACCTGCAGGCCTGGCCGCCGCTCGCGCCGCGCACGCGCAATGCAGGGCCGGCACGGCTGATCCACGTCGCCAGCCTCAACCGCGTCAAGGATCAGCCGACCCTGCTGCGCGCCCTGGCGATGCTGGCCGGGACGGGGCTGGCATTCGAGATGGATATCGTCGGCGTGGACACGCTGCAGGGCGAGATGCAGCGGCTGGCGCATCAGCTCGGGCTGGAATCCCGCGTACGCTTTCTCGGCTTCAAGACGCAGCGCGGACTGCGCCCGCTGATGGAGTCGGCCGACCTGCTGGTGATGTCGTCATTGCACGAGGCCGGTCCACTGGTTCTGCTGGAGGCCGCGGTGGCCGGCGTGCCCGCGGTCGGTACGGCGGTGGGGCATTTCGTGGAGTGGTCGCCTTCGGCGGCCTTGGCTGTGCCGGTCGTCGACTGGATCGCACTGGCGGGTGCGATCAGCCGGGTGCTGGCGGACGAGGCGCTGCGGCTGAGGCTGGCGGCCGCCGCGCAGTGCCGCGCAGTGCGCGAAGACGCGGACTACACGGCCCACGCGTTCGAGGCGCTGTATCCGCGTTTGCTCGCTGCGCGCGGGTGAAAGGCATCGCGGACTCGCCGGGATCTGTAGGCCATGATCGGCGCGCCGCCATGCGGATCGCTGAGGTCGAGCGGCAGCGATCGGCCAAGAAGCGACCTTCGTCTTTCACTGATTTCGGTCACTCAGGCGCCGGCGCGCGCCCCAACAAACAGTCGTTCGAACCCACTCCCCAACGAGACGTTGGGGCGGCGATATGATGGCCCGTTGAGTCTGTAGTCGAACCGGGAAAACCTCGGCCGTCTTGTTTGCGAAACATCAGAGGGCAAACAGCGGAATGCATGAGCTGAGGCAAAAGCCGCCTCTTACGTTCCGCAATTTGTGGGAGTCACGGCTAACATCGAGAAAAGTTAAGCTCGTAGTCATTCCAACAGACCACACGCATCGGAGAAAACCTTCATGGACCCGCTTTTTTCCGGTTCGCTCGACGTCGACATGCTTCTGGTGTCGAAGCAATCGGAGCCGCTCACGCCCGAAAAAGTCGCTACTTTGCAACACATACAGGGCTACGATGTCTCGAAGTTTAACGAAGCTGAGGTTCGTTCCTACATCATCGATCCGATGTTGCGAGTCTTGGGGTATGACAAAGGAACACCCTTCTCGACCAGTCTCGAGCGCCAATTAGTTTTTGTAGGGCAAACGCGTCGGTCGGACTATCACGTTCACTTGTGGGACGAGAACTTTTGGCTGCTGGAAGCAAAGCGACCACAGATCGGTGTTTCTTCCTTCGGCTACGAAGATTTCTCCCAAGCGTTGGAGTACTCGGTTCACCCCAGTGTGAATGCGGCCTTGATCGTTCTATGCGACGGCTTAAAGCTCGAAATCTTTGATCGCGAGGTAGACGTAGAAAATCCGGTTCTGCACGTCGAGATAAAAAACCTCGCGGCCGAATTCGACAAGGTGCGGGCAATACTCGAACCAATGCAGGTTTGGTTTTTTCAAAAGCGGCGTGTCATTCGCCTGCTGGATCGCGTCTTCGATAAAGAATTCGTCATGAATCGGGTCGAGGAATTTTCGGACCTCCTGCAACGCAGGCTCCGTGTCAAGCGGAACACGATAGTTGAGAACTTCCGAAAAACGGTGAAGCCGGATTCCGATGCGCAACGAGAGAAGGCCGCGTCGGCGACGTTGCCCGAGCTAGCCGAGCTTTACATGAAGTTCGATTTTCCTATTCCCATCGACAACGCAGTGAACAGACGCCTCATAGAGCTTAGTATCCCTAAAAGCTTCGACGTCATGTATAGGATCTTCCCTGACAACCCTAGGGCCGCCAACGACTCCTTCATGTCGCAGGCCGCTGCGTATCTAGCGGGGTTGGCTGAAAAACGTGACACCGTGGAGTGGCTTCCGGCGTGGCTGGCCCCAGGCAGGCAGACAGGCGCCGAACTGGATACATCAATAAAATATTTTCTGGACCAGTGCCTTACTTACTTCAAGGACTACGAGCCATACCGGCTCATTCTACTTGCTGCAAGGGCAGTCTCGCGGATCGCCAAGATCAACATCATCTCGAATGATGCAATTCAAAAATTGGGGGCAGATTTGCACGCCCTCGCACGCTTTACCCTCCCTGAGATTTCATGGGCCCAAGTGGTCGCCTCTCCCGAGGGACAGCTGATCCAGCTTATGGACACGCAGGCGATTGCGGCCTTGGACGACTTCGTTTTGAAGAATAAAATGGAAAAAGGTGGCTTCCAGACGGAGTCAGCAAAGCGTCATCTCCGAGGCTACTGGGAGTTAGAGAAGAGACTTCTTGCCGCCATCCCAAATTACAAGGCGCTTTTGACGGAAAGGTCGCTCGGCGACATGCGTGTGACGGAATGGTCAAGCGTGACCTATGACAATCTGGGGCACTCGACGATTGCCAGACTGCATAGATTTCCAAAATGGAAGGACTACCTTCTCGTGGAGAAGCGCGAACTCGTCGAGCAAGTTGCGTCTACCGGCTCATGGGCCGCTAAAGCATTGCTTGGCTTCAAGATTGAAGATGAATTTCCAGGAATGAAGGACGAACAACTGGCTGATAGATTTTTCCTTGGCGACATCGACACATTGCGAGCATTACGCAGGGCGTATGCCTAGGCGTTCCATCCGGCGAGGTGAACTTGTGCCGGTGGCGGATTCAACCGGTGGATGCAACACACTGAGAGCTGCCACGGGCAGCAGGAGTGTTGCAGATGCGCCAGCGGAAGCGGATTTATTACTCGGAGACACAGAGGTCGTTGATGTGGGATCGCTGCAACGATCACGATGTCCCGGCGCACGCAGCGATACCCCGCAACGCGATACTGCTGCCGGTCAGACGAGCTAGACCTCGGCAAACGGCATGCGCTGCCGGCGGCGGTACGCTTGATGAAAGCCCGCCGTGTGATGCAGCTGGGTGCCTTCCGCCAGCTGTTCGTCGGAAACGATGCGGCACAGGAACAACGTGTGCGAGCCGATCTCCTGGCTGTGCACGATGGTCAATTCCCGAATGCGCAGCGCCGCAGCCACTGCGGGAATGCCGAACTCCCGCGACGGTCG
>DATNEM010000198.1:0-8663 GCA_035552995.1 Acidobacteriaceae bacterium
CCCTCCCTGGGTGGCGACTCCCTTGCCGACCGAGTCGATGCTGCTGCCCACCTGGCCCATCTTGCCGCCGCCGCCCGCCCCGAGCTGTGTGCCCATGTCTGCCTTGGCCAGCATGCCGCCAACGCCCTGCGCCATTCCTTCGGCATTCGAATCGCCCTGGGTGTCGATGCGCGGTCCTTCTGTCGCCGGCGCAGAATCCGAACTTGAAGCGCTGTCGCTCGAACTGTTCTTGCCCCAAGAGATGTCCGGCAGCCGCGTGGTCCACAGCGACGTCGTGGCAAACTTCGCGAAGACCTTTGGGTTTCCAAGCGCCGCCCGGTTCGTCGCCATCAGCGCTGCGGTATCCATATGCCGGATGTAGAGGTGAGTCCCGGCGGAGATCGCAAACACGCCCGCCAGCAAGATGACGCCGGGGCGCACGCGCAGCACGCTCGAAGCAGCGTAGTATCCGGTCGCCCCCAGGAACCCTGCCGCGATCAAGCCCAGCGGCACATACGTCCATGCCGTCAGATCCAACAGCGAATCGCCCCCGCGCAGCCCCAGCAGGAAGAGCGCCGCCGCCGTGACAACGCTGGCCACAGCGCCGCAAAGAATTACGACGAGGTTCTTTACAATCCGGTCCATCCGGCCCTCTAGGAGTTCGAGCGTGCAGGCCCGCGCGCACGAAAGTCACCGGCAAGCATAACCCTCTGTACACGGGCCAGGGCATTCCCCTTCCGTGTCACACGGCGACCTCCGATATTAGGTTCGCTACTTCCTCCGCTTTCGTGTCATCCGGCTGCAAATCCCCGCGTGGTACTCTTCCCCCAAAGAGGACCACATCCATGACCCTTTCCGACTTTCTCGGCAAGCAGTTCCTCGCCGTCATCCAGTGGAACGAGCCTGAGCCCGGCATTCTGGCCTGGCGTTATCCCATGCTCGACCAGGAGATCCAGACTGGCGCGCAGCTTACCGTGCGCGAGTCCGAGATGGCCGCTTTCGTCGACCAGGGCAAGTTCGCCGATGTCTTCGGCCCCGGCCTCTACAAGCTCTCCACGCAGAACCTGCCCATCCTCACCGACCTGAAGAACTGGGCGCGCGACTTCCAGTCGCCGTTCAAGAGCGATGTCTATTTCTTCTCCACGCATCTGCAGATCGACCAGAAGTGGGGCACGGCCACGCCCATCACCATCCGCGACAAGGAGTTCGGCGCCGTCCGGGTGCGCGCCTACGGCATCTACTCCTACCGCATCGCCGATCCGCACCTCTTCTTCACCCAGATCAGCGGCACGCGCCAGAGCTACAGCGTTTACGAGCTTGAAGACCAACTGCGCAACACCATCGTGGCGCGCATGACGGATGTATTTGCCGCCAGCGACGTCTCCTTCCTGGACATGACGGCCAACGAGGCCGCGCTGGGCGTAAAGATCTCGGACCAGATGAAGCCCGCGTTTGCGGCTTTAGGTCTCGAGTTAGCTCAGTTCGTCGTCGAGAACATCTCGCTGCCCGATGAACTGCAGAAGGCGCTCGACCAGCGCATCGGCATGAACATCGTCGGTGACATCGACAAATACACGCAGTACGCCGCAGCGCAGTCGATGACCATCGCCGCCGCGAATCCGAGCGGAGGCGCAGGCCTGGGCATGGGACTCGGTGTGGGCGCCGCCGCTGCGCAGGTGATGGCGAGCACGCTGCATTCCGCTTCGCCCACAGCATCCGCAGCCACTTCGGCTAGTCCGGCTTCGGCCGGCGCGACAGCTGCGGCAACGAAGTTTTGTACCTCCTGCGGTCACTCCATCCCGCAGGCCGCGCACTTCTGCCCAGACTGCGGGAAGGCGCAATGAACTGTCCCGCGTGCGGCGCCGCGATGCATCCGCAGGGCGACCACTTCGTCTGCGACTACTGCCACAACGTCGTTGTCCCCGAGGCCGACGAAGACGGCATCCGCGTTCTGGAACCTGACCCAAGCCAGAAAAGCTGCCCCGTCTGCAACACGCAGTTTAATCAGGCCTCGCTCGCCGGCATGGCTGTCCTCTACTGCACCAAGTGTCACGGCGAGCTGATCCCGATGGCCGGCCTTGAACCGCTGATCGACGAACTCCGCATCCGGGGCGGCGGCGTGACAGCCGTGCAGCCTGGAGCCGATACGCATGACCTCCAGCGCCGCATCTCCTGCCCGCAGTGCAGGAAGCCGATGGACGCCCACTACTACGCCGGCCCCGGTAACGTTGTGCTCGATTCCTGCGAAGACTGTGCGCTCATCTGGCTCGATCGCGGCGAACTCGCCCACATCGCCCACGCGCCCGACCGCTTCGCGGCGGAATAGCAGCTGCCACGTCGAAACTTATTTCCTGCGGCTGACGACCAGCCGCGCCGGGCGGTGCGTTTTGATCTCCACCGCGCCGGTTTCGATATTCGCCGCGGCGCACATCCGCCGCCAGTCCTCCTCACGAAACGCGCGGCGAATCGAGATCATGCCGTCGGGGCGGATGAAGCGGTGCCACCAAGGCCCGCGTGCGACAACGCTGAACGTCCAGTACGGAACCGGCATGCGATGCAGGTCGGTCACGATCCAGCCCACGCGCGCCGTCTGCTCCATCCACGCGAGCAGCCGCACAATCTCGGCCTCGCTGAGATGGTGCGTCATGCCGCTTGCGGTGATGACATCGCCATTCTGTGCCTTCGCGCAGTCGCACGCGTCGCCGAGCACATAGCTCACGCGGCTCAATGCGGGTTCAGCATATCGCGCTGCACGCACCGCGTTCGCGCTTACATCAACGCCGACCAACTCCACAGCAATGCCGCGCTTCGCCGCCCAACGCTCGATCCGCCGCAGCATGTCGCCGTAGCCGCAACCGACGTCGATGAGTTTTATGGGATTCCGTCTCGCTGAATCGCGGTGCGATGCGGCAGGAGAAAATGTCTCTTCGAGCCACAGCATCGTCGGCCGATGCGCGCGGGTCAGACGGTTCATCACGGACAGATCGCGAAGACAGGTGCGCAACTCCTCATAACTGCACGGGCCATCGATTTGCTCCTGGAGTTCTGCTCGCCGGGAAAAATCCAGCTTTGCCATTTCAATCAACCATCAGATGCATCCTCAGCCATGCATGGACGCCGCGCGCTCCGAGCGGCCGGAAACCTCCGCGGCGTGCGCTTCGGCATACGCCGCCGCGCCCTTCAGCGCGCAGGTGTCATCGAGGATGATGCGCACCGGCATCGCCTGCAGCACAGGCGAGAGCCGCCCCTTGTCCAGAAACGCCTGCATGAAGCCGCCGGCCTCAAGAATCGGGCGTGCCTTCGGGGCTATGCCGCCGCCGAGATAGATTCCGCCCACCGCCAGCACCTTCAGCGCGAGATTGCCCGCCTCCGCGCCGTAGGCCGAGGCAAACATCTTCAGCGTCTCCACGCACAGTTCGCTCGACCCGTTCTCGCCGCACTCGCCGATGGCCGCGTTCGGATCTTCCGACTTCATGCGCTCGCGCAGCCAGTCGGGCTCTTCGAGTTTCTCCACGTCGCGCAGGTAGGCATAGATGTTCTGGATGCCGAGCCCCGAGACGACGCGCTCCCAGCTCACATGGCCGTTCAGCTTGTCGCGGAGGTAACGGAGCAACGCCACCTCGCGATCGCTGCGCGGCGCGAAGTCGCAGTGGCCACCCTCGGACGCAACGGGCCGGTGCGCGTGTCCCTCCCAGATCAGCAGCGCCTCGCCCAGCCCCGTGCCCGCGGAGATCAGGCCGCGATTGCCCACCGCGCCCGCATCGCCTTCGTGCAGCGTTGCGATGTTCTCGGGCGCGAGCTCGGGAATGCCGTAGCCGTTGGCCTCGAGATCGTTGATCAGGAAAATATGCTGCACGCCCGTCGCGTGCGCGAGATCATGCTGGTCGAGCATCCACGGCAGGTTCGTCAGCTGAATGCGCCCATTGCGCACCGGCCCCGGGCAGCCGAAGCACGCGGCGGCAATCTGCTCGGGCTGGATGACGCCCGCCTCATCGGCCAGAAATTTCTTGACGACGGCGTCGAGAGAAGCGAACTGGTGTGCAGGGAACAGTTCATCGCGCACAGGCTTCAACTTGCCGCCCTCAAAGCCGTACAGCGCCAGATGAATCTTCGTACCGCCAACGTCTCCGGCTAGGATCATCCATCAACCTCTATCACGCCGCGCGGGCAGCGGAGCCACTGACAACTGACAACTGAGAACTGAGAACTCTACTTCAGTTCCAGCGTGCCGGAGTAGACCTCTTCCTCCGGCTCATCATCGCTGATGGTGCGCGGCAGCTTCGATGCCGCGACAGCATCCAGAAGGAATCCAAGCTGTCCGTTCTCCGGCCGGATGAGCTGCGACGGCTTCGACTCGGGATCGTACGTGCCCAGCAGCACGTCATGCAGGATCTGCGGCTTCTTCGCGCCTTCGATCCAGAACGACACCTCGCGCGCCTTGTCGATGACCGGCCACGTGAGTGTGATGCGCCAGGTGTTCATCTGGGGGACGTGATTGGCGGTCACGATCTTCCCCAGCTCATGAATGGCCTGCGTGTGGGGAAACAGTGATGCGCAGTGGCCGTCGTCGCCCATACCGAGCTGGATGAAATCGAAGATGGGCGAGCCGTTGCGATCCAGCTTAAACTCGCGCCGGATCAGATCCTCGTATCGCGAAGCGGCCTCCTCCGGTTCAAGCTCGCCTTCCATGCGGTGCACCTGCGATGACGGCAGTTCCGGCACGCCGTCCAGCATGGCGCGCTTCGTCATGCCGTAGTTGGAGTCTTTGTCCTCCGGGCCAACCGTCCGCTCGTCCACCCAGAAAAGATGCAGCCTCTGCCACGGCATGCGCGCGAAGTACGGCTGGGCGCGGTCGGCAAGCATGGCGAACGTCACCTGCGGCGTCGTTCCGCCGGAGATCGCCACGCGCGCCACGCCTCGCGCCTCCACCGCCTTGTTCACCGCGGAGACAAACTCCTCCGCCGCGGCCGCGGCCATCTCCTCCGCCGTCGGCCAGACCTTGTATGTCACTGTCACTCTTCTCGGCATAGCTTTTCCTAGTCCCTAGTCCCTAGTCCCAGCAACTAGTCCCTGTTCTTTACAGCTTTCTCCACTTGCGCCCGTCCAGCTCCATCAGCGCGTCACCCGCTGCTGGCCCCCACGTTCCGGCGGCGTAGTTGGGGAAGTCCTTCACCGGATTTTTCGCCCAGTGCTCCAGCACGGGAGTCATCAGCGCCCAGGTCGCTTCCACGCCGTCGCGATGCGCGAACAGCGTGCCGTCACCCAGCATCGCATCCAGCAACAGCCGCTCATACCCATTCGCCGACGACACGCCGAACGCGGTCGAGTAGCAAAAGTCCATATTCACCGGCGCGATGTGCATTGTCGGTCCCGGCACCTTCGCCTCGAAACGCAGCGCGATCCCCTCGTCCGGCTGGATGCGCATGCAGATCAGGTTGGACTTGATCTCCGCGCCCGCCTGCCCCTCGTGGTCCTTGAACAGCAGCAACGGGGGCTGCTTGAAGTGGACCGTAATCTCCGTCACGCGCTTCGCCATGCGCTTGCCCGCACGCAGGTAGATGGGCACGCCGGCCCAGCGCCAGTTCTCGATCTCCACGCGCAGCGCCGCATAGGTTTCCGTCTGCGACCTCGGATGCACACGGTCTTCTTCGCGGTAACCGGCCACGTGCTTGCCGTCAACCGTGCCCGGCCCATACTGCCCGCGCACTGTGTCCGCAAAATGGATCGGCTTGATCGCACGAAATACCTTGATCTTCTCCGCGCGCACGGCAGACGCCTCAAACGATATCGGCGGCTCCATCGCGACGAAGCTCAGCAGTTCCATCACGTGGTTCTGCATCACGTCGCGGAGCGCGCCCGCTTTTTCATAGAACGGGCCCCGGCCCTCGATGCCGATGTTTTCCGCCGCCGTGATCTCAATGTGGTCAATGTAATTGCGGTTCCAGACATTCTCGAAGATGCCGTTTGCGAAGCGGAATACAAGGATGTTCTGGACCGTTTCTTTTCCGAGGTAGTGGTCGATGCGAAAGATCTGGTCCTCGTGGAAGACCTTGTTTACCTCGTCATTCAGCGCGCGGGCGGAATCGAGATCATGCCCAAACGGTTTCTCAATAATGATGCGCACCCACGGCGCATTCGCGTCGTCACTTTCGCCCTCCGGCTGCGCCATGCCGTGCTCGCCAAGGAATTTGATGATGTCCGAGAAATACTCCGGCGCCGTAGCCAGGTAGAACAGCCGGTTGCCCGCAGTGCCGAACTCTCCATCCATCTTCGCGAGCTCTGCCTTCAATGCCGCATATCCCGCGTCGTCGTCGAAGTTCATCGCGTGATAGCGGATGCGCCCCACAAACTCATCCAGCTTCGCATCTCCGGCGTCCACGCCGCCTCCCGCCTCGATGCCTTCCTTCATGTCCGCCGCGAAGCTCTGCTCCAGCGGCCGCCGCGCGACACCCAGCACGGCAAACTTCTCCGGCAGATTGCCCGCCTGCTCCAGGTGATACAGCGCGGGCAGCAGCTTGCGCTTGGTCAGGTCGCCGGACGCGCCGAAGATCACCACGATGCACGGGGCCGGATTCCGCTCCGAGTGCTGGCTCGCCTTCAGAATCTCAGGATCGACCATCACCTGCGTCGTCGCCATGAAGAAAACTCCTCGCTCGCCGGGCCGCTCCCCGACCCAGAGTTGCAACATCTCTATCAGTATTTCAGTTCGTGCGTTCGAGTCGCGGGAACGATCGAACAGGATTTGGAAGGGTGTACTTGAACTATATTTGTTTTCCCTGTTCCCTGAGCTACGTCCCCTCCGGAAAATCCGCGCCCAGCGAAATACTCTCGTGCTTCGCCATCTCCTGGCGCCACTGCTCCAGTTTGCCCTTCATGCGGTTCCACGCGGCATGTCCCAGCAGCAAATGCAGCGGCGGGTCCGGCATGTCCACTACATCCATAATCGCCTCGACCGCCTTGGCGGGATCGCCGCGCTGCTTGCCTGCGTTCGAGTGGAAGTATTGGCGCACCTGCCCGATCGCCGGGCGATACTCCTCGATCTCGCGCTTCGCCAGCACTCCCGAGCGCCCCAGAAAATCCGTGCGGAACGGGCCCGGCTCGATGATCGTCACCTTCACGCCGATGGCGGCCATCTCGCCGGCCAAGGCCTCGCTGAAGCCCTCCACGGCAAACTTGGTCGCGTTGTAGTACCCCCAGCCGGCGGTGCCGCCGATGCCTGCCATCGACGACATATTGATGATGTGCCCCGAGCGCTGTTTGCGAAACTGCGGCAGAAACGCGCGCGTCACGCGTATCAGCCCAAACACATTCGTCTCGAAGACCGGCAGAAACTCTTCCTCTGTTGCCTCTTCGACGCCGCCCGCAATGCCGTAGCCGGCATTGTTGACCAGGACATCGATCCTGCCGAACGCCGCAATCGCGTCTTTCGCGGCGGCCTCGATCTGCTCCGACTTCATGACATCCAGCGCGAAGGCCCGCGCAGTCTCGGGATACTGCTTCACGAGATCGGCCACCTGTTCCGGCTTTCGCGCGGTGGCAATCACGCGCCCGCCCGTCTTCAACACCTCTTCGGCCAGCAGCCGTCCGAAACCCGTCGACGCTCCAGTGATGAACCAGACCTTACCCGCAGTTGTCATATCTTTATCTGACGCCCCTGACCTGACCCACGATGCAAAGCGGTCTGCGCTATTCACGCAGCGCATCGCCGAAATATCGCTGCGCGCCACGCACAATGTCGCCGTCGGAGATCACGCCATACGCCACCTGCGGCTGCCGTCCCGGGGCAAGAAAGTAGTATCCGCACTGCCGCCGCACCGGCGTAAACCGCATCTTCGCCTTCCCAAGCTGCACCGAGAATGAGGTCGCCACGGCCTGCTCCACCTTGACTCCATGCCTTTCCAGCTGCTGCTTGGCGGCGGCCACATAACGCTGAAAGTCGCGATACGACTCGCGTATGTCGGGGTCGTTCAGATCTCCCGGCTTGAGCGAGAAGAACGCAACGATCGTCGGCTGCTTCACGATGAACGTCGGCGCGGCAGATGAAGCCCGCGCTTTCGCCGTGGGCGCCGCAACCGCCAACGATGCAAGCATCAGGAGCACAGCGGCAGCGATCGACTTTTTCACGACGCGTTGATCTCCCTGACCCCATCCTCGCCTGCCACCAACGCCAGCGTCGCCATTCCAAGAAACAGGCCATGCTCCACCACGCCGATAATGCTGCGAATCTCCGCGGCGACTACTTCCGGATCATCGATCCGCCCGCACGCGCAGTCCAGAATATAGTTACCCTCATCGGTTACAAATGGCTGGCCCGCACTTTGCCCAACTCGCGTTTTTGCTTCTGGATAGGCCGGGACTTCAGTCCCGGCATCCGCGCATTCCAAAATCAGAGGGGGCTTTAGCCCCTGGGACGCATCCTTCCTCATCCGCAGCTTCGGATTCAGCCCCAGCGCGCTCAGCTTCGTTTCCACCAGCGGCAGCGCCATTTGGATCACCTCCACCGGCAGCGGAAACCTCCCGAGCACATCCACCAGCTTCGTTGAATCCGCGACGACGATGAACTCCCGCGCCGCGCTGGCCACGATCTTCTCGCGCAGCAGCGCTCCGCCGCCCCCTTTGATCAGGTCCAGGCCGCCCGCCCCAGATGCGCCGCCCCGGCGGCAGACCTCATCCGCGCCATCGAT
>DATNEM010000199.1:0-6590 GCA_035552995.1 Acidobacteriaceae bacterium
GACATCCATCTGCCCGTGAAGCCGCGCGGCGACATTGCGCTGATCAACGGCATCGCTCACATCCTGATCCGCGATGGATTGATCGACCGCGACTATATCGCGGCACATACCTCAGGCTTCGAGGAACTCGCTGCCTACGTGCGCAGCTACAACCCGCAGCATGTTGCAAAGTTGACCGGGCTGAGCATTGCGCAGATCGAGCATGTCGCGATGTTGTATGGGCGGGCAAAGGCCGCCTTTATCGGCTGGACCATGGGTGTGAACCACTCCACGCAGGGCGCGGTGACGGTAGCAGCGATCAACAACCTTGCGCTCCTCACCGGCAACATCGGCCGCGCGGGGGCAGCGCCCTTCTCCATTACCGGGCAATGCAACGCGATGGGGACGCGCGAAGCAGGCTTTGCCTCTTCCCTGCCTGGATATCGCAAGTTTGAAAACTCTGCCGACCGCGCGGACCTTGCGGCCCTTTGGGGCATCAGCGAGCGCCACATTCCAAGCGCGCGGGGCCTTGCGTATCCCGACATCATCGAGGCCGCGGTGCAGGACCGCGTCAAGGCGCTGTGGTTCATCGCCACCAATCCGGCGGTCTCATTCCCCAACTATTCCGTGCTGGAGCAGGCATTGCGCAATGTGGAGTTCCTGGTGGTGCAGGACGGCTTTCATCCCACGCCTACCAGCGAATTCGCCGACCTGGTATTGCCCGCGGCGATCTGGGGAGAAAAGGAAGGCACCTACACCAACTCCGAGCGCCGCGTGAGCAAGGTCAATCGTATTGTTGCACCGCCAGGCGAGGCCCGCGCGGACTTCGACATTTTTCTTGAACTCGCCAAACGCTTGGGCGTGCATAACGCGCTGTTTCCCGGCTGGACCTCAACGCACGATGCCTTTGAAGAATGGCAGCGCGTCTCCGCTGGGCGCATGTGCGACTACAGCGGATTCACCTGGGAAGAACTGGAAGAGGCGGGCGGTATGCAGTGGGGCGGCGAGCGGCTCTACTCAGATGGCGTCTTTCCAACCGCCGATGGCCGCGCCAAGCTTCACTGTGTTCCCTGCGAGCCGTTCCTTGAGCAGCCAAACAAGGAGTATGACTTCATCCTGAACACCGGCCGCACGGTGGAGCACTGGCATACGCGCACCAAGACAGCGCGCGTAGAGCAGCTTCATGCCATGGTGCCCAATGCGTGGCTGGAGATGAATCCGGCAGACGCGAAGCGGCTCAGGCTCAACTCGCACGACCGCGTCACGGTCGTTTCGCGCCGCAGCCGCGTTGCGAACCTGGAATTGCGCATCACGGCGATCGTCGCGCCGGGTCAAGTGTTCATGCCGTTTCACTTCAGCGAGACCAACTCCAACCTCGTGACACTGGGAGCGTTCGATCCCATCTCACGCGAACCGAACTTCAAGCAGTGCGCTGTCCGCGTAGAAAAGACGGCGAACGTCTGACCATTTTCTCCGGCCCTGATGCCGGTGTCTGCCAGCCGAACGCAGCAACCGCGATGTTGCCGCTTGAGGCCCGACAAACACACAGCACCACTACTTTTTCCGGAGGACTGTCATGGCAAACTACAAAGCATTTCTGCGCTCGGGGCATCCGTCCACACTTCTCGCTGCATTCCTTTATTTCGACTTCAGCTTTGCCGTCTGGGTCATGAACGGCGCGATGGGTCCGTTCATCACCCAGAACTTCCACCTCTCACCGGCACAGACCGGCTTCATGGTTTCAGTGCCCACGCTCGCGGGCGCATTCATGCGCTTCCCACTGGGCGTACTGTCGCAGTACATCGGACGCAAGAGAGCTGCGATTGTAGAAATGTCCGCCATCGTCATCGCACTGCTCTACGGCTTCTTCTTTGTGAAGACGTACCACAACGTGCTGGCGATGGGGGTGTTGCTGGGTATCGCGGGCGCAAGCTTCGGTGTCGCGCTTTCCCTGGGTTCTGGATGGTTCCCGCGCAGGTACAAAGGCCTGGCTATGGGTATCGCAGGGGCCGGCAACAGCGGCACTGCGATGGCGGCACTATTTGCTCCGCGCCTGGCTACGCACTTCGGATGGCAGCATGTCTACGGCTTTGCCGCGCTGATGATGCTGTTGCCGCTGGCGGTGATGGTCCTGTTCGCCAAAGAACCGCCGGATGTGGAGCACCAGTCTTTACGCGAACACCTCAGCTGCCTGTTCGAGGCCGATGGATGGTACTTCAACCTGATTTACATCATCACCTTCGGCGGCTTCCTCGGCCTGGCGACATTCCTGCCTTCGTTCTACTTCAGCCAGTTCCATGTGTCGAAGATTGAGGCGGGTACGCTGACCGTCTTCGCGACGCTTACCGGAAGCCTGACGCGTGTGCTGGGTGGCTGGTTCGCGGACCGCATTGGAGGCATCACGACCCTCTCCGTCGTCTTCCTTGTGGCTATCGCCGCGCTCTTTGGGCTGATGGGCTCGCCGTCTCTCGTCCTGACTACCGTACTATTTATGCTCTGCTTCGCTGCACTGGGCGCGGGCAACGGTGCTACTTTTCAACTGGTGCCTTTGCGCTGGCCAGTTACGACGGCGGTTGCGGGCGGGATGATCGGCGAAATTGGAGCATTGGGTGGCGGCATCCTGCCCAACGTGTTGGGCTTGTCTAAGCAGCATCTCGGAAGCTATCGGATGGGATGGATATGCTATGCGGGCTTTGCGTTCTTGGTGCTGGTGGTGATGCGGATCGTCTCGCGGAGCTGGACGCGCACATGGGTCGGCAACGGAGGCCGGGCGCTTACGCCGACGGAAATCCTTTCGGCGGACGCGGAAGACCCGACCGAACCACTGGCAGCGGCCTCCTGAGCGCCGCTGCTTTGACACAACTCAGCGCGGAGGGTTCCTGGCCCTCCGCGCATTTTATTGCTGGCCCCCCGATCCGCCGGCAAGATGAAGCAGCGGCGGTGCCAAACAGGGCTGCGGGACTCCGCTGCAAAGCCGGTGATAGCGACAGAACAAAAAGAGGTGCGGCGAAGGCGATGGCAGACGCCTTGCCGCACACGGGGAATGGCACTTCCATCAGGAGATGGGGAGGGCCGAAATAGTTGAGTCGCAGCGTTGTTGCGACCCACAACTAAAAGGCGTTACAGCGCGGCGTTAGAGAGCAACGTCGCCGCGCTGACGGTTGCGAATGCGGATGGCATCCTCGGCCTTGTAGAGGAAGATCTTGCCGTCGCCGATCTCACCCGTGAAGGCGCTGCCGATGATGGCGTCAATTGCGGGCTCGACGCGATCGTCGGAGATCACGATCTCCAGTTTCAGCTTGGGCAGCAGTTGGATGTCGTATTCGCGTCCGCGGTAGGTCTCGGTCTGGCCCTTCTGGCGGCCGTGGCCACGGACCTCGGAGACGGTTATGCCCTCGACACCGAGGCCGTGCAGCGCCTCTTTTACCTGGTCAAACCGGTTGGGCCTGATGATTGCTTCTAGTTTCGTCATGGATCGCTCCTTATGTGTTGGTCATGATCTGCCCGCTCTCGGCGAGCGTCGAATTACCTGGTTGCCTTCGGCGCTGGAGATTCACGGCGGAGATGGCGACAATGTGCGAAGCCATATCCGCCGCAGATTACTTCTCCGAAAGACCGGCAGGCGAGCCGAGCGTGGTGATCACGTACTCGGGGTAGGCCGAGATGCCGTGCTCGTGCAGGTCGAGACCGTGCAGTTCTCCCTCCTTGGAGACACGCAGCAGACCCATCGCATTGACCGCATACATTAGCACCAGAGAAACAACGAACGTAGCTAGTGCGATGGTCACGTTTCCGATGACCTGCGCCTTCAGCAACGTAAGACCGCCGTGATAGAAGAGGCCGGTGAGCGGCGCACTGTTGTCCGGAGCAAAGGGACCCGTGGCGCCATACTGTCCGCTGGCAAAGAGGCCCAGCGACCAGGTTCCCCAGATGCCGCAGATACCGTGGACGGGAACGGCGCCGATGGGGTCATCGATGCGCAGCCACTCCATCAGTTCCACGCCGAACACCACGATCACTCCGGCGATGCCGCCCAGGATGATGGAACCCAGTGGGCTGACCCAGTAGCAGGGGCAGGTGATCGCGACCAGGCCAGCGAGGAACCCATTGACGGTGAAGCTGACGTCCCAGATCTTCGTCATGAAGTAGGCTGCGAACATGGCGGTGAGACCGGCGGCGCACGCTGCCAGCGTGGTGTTGGCGGCGACGCGGCCAATGCCGACAAAGTCCATGGCAGAAAGCGTCGAGCCGGGGTTGAAGCCGTACCAGCCGAACCAGAGCAGCAGTCCGCCGGAGGCAGCGATGGTGAGGTCGTGCGGCATCATCGGTCCCCCGCCATCGCGCTTGAACTTGCGTCCAATGCGCGGTCCGAGGACGATGGCGCCAGCAAGGGCCACCATGCCACCGATGGTGTGAACGACTGTGGAGCCGGCAAAGTCGTGGAAACCGGTGCCGAGGTTCGGCAGGAAGTTGCCGGCCGAGCCCATCAGCGCGAGGAAGCCATCCGGACCCCAGGCCCAGTGGCCGATGATCGGGTAGATGAAACCGGAGACGCCAAGCGAGTAGAGCAGATCACCGACGAACCCGGTGCGGCCAATCATGGCGCCGGAGGTGATGGTGGAGCAGGTGTCGGCGAAGGCGAACTGGAAGAGCCAGAAGGCGAGGAACGCGACGCCGGAGGTCTCATAGGTTGCGGGCGCGCCCTGCAGGAAGAACCAGTGATAGCCGATGAAACCGTTGCCGTGGCTGAACATGAAGGCGAAGCCAATGGCATAGAAGAGGAGGCCGCAGAGACAGGTGTCGACAATGCACTCCATCAGCACGTTGACGGTCTCACGCGAGCGGCAGAACCCTGCCTCCAGCATGGTGAAGCCGACCTGCATGCCGAAGACAAGGAAAGCGGCGACCAGCGTCCAGACCGTGTTGATCGGATTGACGATGTCGTTCCCCTTGAGGCTTGGATCGGCGGCAAGGACCTTGTGGCCCAGGAGGCCGGGGTTGAAGTAGTAGATGGCCGCGGCAAGCATTGCGAGGCCAGCGACTTTGCCGACGAGGAGCACCGCGCCGTACTTGCGCCACTGCGGATCGTTGAGCCGTTGGCGCAGACGAGCTAGTCTGCCGGGCACGTAGACCGGCTGCTGCCTCCGTGAGGCCAGGTATCGTCTGATCGTCATGACAATGAACGTCATGGCGACGAGCGAAAGGAAGAGAGTAGTGGTGGCGCTGATGCTCATTCGTCGTCTCCTTGATAAGTGGTAAGAGGCCTGAAATGCTGTTCAGAAATTCGGGTTAGCGCTGCGTGAGTTATGCGGCATCGAAGCTATGTGTTGAGTCGGTCGAGGTCATGCGTTCCAGCACTCCGCTCGTGAGCGAGAAGCGAAAACCATAAAGGCGGGCGCGCATAACCAGCGATGCAACGCGGCCGAGGCCGGCGGTTTCGCGCTCCACCTCGCCCACCAGCATCAGCTCTGGCTCGATGCCTTCGGCAACGCGATACATTCGCAGGCCCGCGCGCTCAACCTGCGGGAAGCCCCGGAAGATCAGCTCCCGAATCTTGAGCGCGTCGTGCAGGGCCTGTTGAGTGCGGTGCTCCTGCTGCAGGCGGGGCGGCAATTGCGCATCCCATGGATCGGGCCGGCGCATGAACCAATCGCACTCCGCAGCGCCGCCCTCGATCATGAAGCGATGGACCTCAATCGGCAGTCGCGAGAACTCGCCGAAGCGCATCTGTGAGCGCATAGCGTGGAAGAACTCGATGGTGTCGAGGACCGGCTTCATCTGCGCGCCACCGTCTGTGCCTCGTGGGTCAAAGAGGTGAGCCATGCGGCTTCTAGAAATGGGACCGTCCTTTGCTCGATGGGCACAGATACCTCTGCGATCGCGTGGCAGGTTTCACCTGCAACGCCGTTGCGCTTTCTTTTCAACGTATTTCGGTTATGTCAGTGCCGCGAACTGCGCGAACAATGCAAATACAAAAGGACATCGCGCGAATATTGCGATGTATTAATACTCAGCGTGCAGCAAAGCGTAGTGTGATCGTAGGGCCGGTCGGTCGCGCTGACAATCTATACCTTGGTATAGGTCCGTGGTTTAGATAAAAGGCCGTCGGCGCGGGTGGACTTCAGTTGACGCCCGCGGGTCGGATGCGCTCCCTCATCTTTACCAGATCGGCGAGCGATTCGGCCTGCATCTTCTCGAGCAGGTTGCGGCGATGCACCTTGACGGTGATCTCGCTCAGGTTGAGTTCAGCGGCGATCTGTTTGTTAAGCAACCCTGCAGTCACGAGCTCCATTACCTCGCGCTCGCGCGGCGTCAGGGACTCATAGCGCTTCCGAATCGGAGCGAGAGTTACGGCTTCGGTGCGGCGGGCGCGGTCCTGTGCAAAGGCATGCTCGATGGCGGCGAGCAGCTCCTGCTTCTCGAAAGGCTTCGTCAGAAACTCGACGGCGCCGGCCTTCATCACCTTGCGCACCATGGGGATGTCGCCGTGCGCGGTCATAAAGATGATCGGGATACTGATGGATGACGTACGCAACCGTTCCTGGAACTCGACGCCGGTCATGCCGGGAAGCCGCGCGTCGAGGACAAGGCAGCCGGGCCGTGTAGGATCC
>DATNEM010000200.1:0-8483 GCA_035552995.1 Acidobacteriaceae bacterium
TAGAGCGTCTCCGAGTCGGCAGCCGTTTTGGGCGGGAAAAACTCAAAGGAGGCAGTGGTCTTGTCGCGCGCGAAGATGTCGTTGATATGCATGCGAGGTTGTTACAAGAATATCCTGCGAGGCGCCGACGCAGATGAGACGTTAAAACGAGCCGTTCACTGCGATTCTTCGCCTTTGGATGAAGTGTAGACATTCGCGTGTGGGGCACCGCCGCAACCGGCTTGGGAAGATGCAGCGCGGCAAATAGAATGAGGAGATGCGGCAAATCAATCGTGGAGACAACTTAGCGGCGGTGTGCGTTGGCTGAGCTCACCTACGATGAGCTGCATTGGAAGCCGCACCACAATCCATGGCTGGTGGCGCTGACGGTAACGCTGGCGACCTTTATGGAGGTGCTCGATACCTCTATCGCGAACGTGGCGCTGCCGCATATGGCGGGTTCGCTGGGCGCAAGCGAAGAAGAAGCCACCTGGGTGCTGACCAGCTACCTGGTGTCGAGCGCGGTGATCCTGCCGATCTCCGGCTGGCTGGCGAACCGGTTCGGGCGCAAGCGGTTTTACATGTCATGCGTCGCGCTGTTTACGGTGTGCAGCATGCTGTGCGGCTTTTCGCGCACGTTGCCGATCCTGATCGTAGCGCGCGTGCTGCAGGGCCTCGGCGGCGGCGGACTGGCGCCGAGCGAACAGGCGATTCTTGCCGACACCTTCCCCGTTGAGAAGCGCGGACAGGCCTTCGCGCTCTACGGCGTGGCCGTGATTGCCGCACCGGCCATCGGGCCGACGTTCGGCGGATGGATTACGGACAACTTCAACTGGCATTGGATCTTCTTTATCAATCTGCCGGTCGGGTTATTGAGTTTGTATCTCTCCAATCGCATGGTGGAGGACCCGCCATTCCTGAAGGAGCGACAGATCGAGGCCAAGCGCTCCAAGGTTGACTTTATGGGCCTGGGCCTGGTGGCGCTGGGCGTGGGCTTCCTCGAGATCACGCTGGACAAGGGACAGGAGAAGGACTGGTTCGGCGATCCGCTGATCCGCATGACGGCGATCATCGCCGTGGTGTTGATCGTCGCCTTCGTCTTCTGGGAATGGAACCACGAGGAGCCTATTGTCGATTTGCGCCTGTTGCAGAACCGCAACTTCGGGACCGCCGTGTTTCTGCAGTTGGTGCTGGGAATGGTGCTGTTCGCATCGACGGTGCTGATTCCGCAATATCTCCAGGTGCTGCTGGGTTACACAGCGGAGCGGGCCGGCATGGCGCTGTCGCCGGGCGCGCTGGTGATGATGGTGATGATGGCTTTCGCGGGACGCGCGGTGGGCAAGATGGACCCGCGGCTGATGGTGTGTCTCGCCTATCTCGCGACCGCGGTGGGCATCTACAACCTGACGCGGCTGGACCTGACGACGAGCTTCGGCAACATTGTGGAGTGGCGCATGCTGCAGGTGATGGCGCTGCCGTTTGTATTCATCCCCATCAGCACGCTGAACTATGTGGGCGTGCCGGTGTCGAAGTCGAACCAGATTTCGAGCCTGTCCAACTTCGCGCGCAATATCGGTGGCAGCGCAGGCACCGCGTTGCTGACGACATTCATTGCGCGCATGTCGCAGGTCCATCAGGTGCAGCTCTCCGCGAATGTGGTGCCGGGACAGGCGAGCTACAACTGGTTCACCGGGCGCGTGGGCGAGATGCTGATGCGCGGCGGCATGAAGGCAGCCATGGCACATCAGGCAGCGGTAGCGGAGGCTTACGGGCTGATGCTCCGGCAGGCCGCGATGCTGAGCTACAAAAACGCCTTCACGATCATGAGCATCACGGTCGTATTCCTGTCGCCGCTGCCCTTTTTGATGCGCCTGCCGGCCAAGCGCGGCCCCAAGCCTCCGCCGGAAGAGATGGTCGCGCACTAGACGGCCGCGCGCATCTAACAGAAACAGCGGAGGGCGGCTCATGGCAGTCCGGGCTTGCAGGGGCATAGTCGGCGCGGTGATTGGCGCTGCCTGTCCGTTGTTGCTGCTGTCGCTGCCAAACACCCGAGTTCGCGCCGCCGATGCTTCCGGAACCGACGCGAAGCAGATCATCACCACCATGCTGGCCAATGAGAGCTCAGCCATTCAGCACCCCAACCGCTACACCTACATCTCCATCGAGCGTTCCGACCGCACGGGCGGACACCTGTGGAAGGAGAGAGTTGTGGAGACGGGTGTGGGCAAGGTGCGCATGCTGCTGGAAGAGGACGGCCAGCCGCTCTCGCCGGAGCGTGAGGCACAGGAGCGTGGACGGCTGGCGCGGATTGTGGCGGACCCTCAAGGGTTCGCACGCAGCTCGCAGACGCTGAAGGACGATGAGACGCACGCGCTGCGCATGCTGCAACTGCTGCCCTCGGCATTTCGCTTCAGCAACGTTCGCGATACAGGCGGCGAGCTGCATATCGACTTTGCGCCGGACCCCGCGTATGGACCGCAGTCGATGGAGGAGCGCGTGCTGCATGGCATGTCGGGGACGGTACTCATCGACGCGAAGGCCTTGCGCCTGCACTCCATCGCGGGGAAGCTGCCCCAGGACGTGAGCATCGGCTTCGGGCTTCTGGCCACCATCCGCGCCGGCAGCAGCTTTGCTACGACGCGCGATCCGCTACAGCCGCCGGACTGGAAGACGGCGGAGCTGAATACGGATATCAATGGCCGCGCGATCTTCTTCAAGACGATCGCGCAGAAGGAGCACGCCGAACACTCAGACTTTTCGCGCGTGCCGAACAATATCGACGTGACGCAGGCGGTGGCGCTGGCCGAGCAGCCGTAAACCCATTTTGGGGACGGCATGACTCAGCGCGGCAACGGGCATACTGGAAGCATGGGGTTGAGCTTTGTGGTGAGCAAGAGCGCTGCGGGCGGCGGACGGCGCGGTGTGCTGCGCCTGCCCCACGGCGATGTGCAAACGCCTGTCTTCATGCCGGTAGGCACGCAGGCGACGGTGAAGACGGTCGCGCAGGATGTGCTGGAGCGCATCGGCACCGACGAGACAGGCGCGGAAATTGGCGCGGAGATCATTCTCGCGAATACCTATCACCTGTATCTGCGGCCGGGGCATGAGGTGGTGCGGCGATTGGGTGGCGTGCATCGCTTTATGAGCTGGCAGCGGCCCATGCTCACGGACTCGGGCGGCTTCCAGGTATTCTCGCTTTCACAGCTGCGCAAGGTGACCGACGATGGCGTCGAGTTCCGCTCGCATCTCGATGGGAGCAAGCACTTCTTCTCGCCCGAGCACTCCATGGCAGTGCAGATCGCGCTGGGCGCGGACATCGCGATGGCCTTCGACGAATGCGTGGAGACGCCCGCAACCTGGCAGCGCA
Organism: Acidobacteriaceae bacterium; assembly: GCA_035552995.1. GTDB lineage: Bacteria > Acidobacteriota > Terriglobia > Terriglobales > Acidobacteriaceae > Edaphobacter. The sequence goes on from DATNEM010000200.1 coordinate 3,347, forward strand.
CACGCGATTCCATGGCACTGACGCACGCATGGGCCGCGCGGTCGAAGGAGTATTTTGAGGCGCATAAACATGAGGTGCCGTGGGCAGAGAAGTTTGGCGGCAAGGCACAGTCGCTGTTCGGCATCGTGCAGGGCGGGATGTATGCGGACCTGCGGCGCGAATCGGCGGAGCGGCTGGTAGAGATGGACTTCCCCGGCTACGCCATCGGCGGGCTGGCTGTCGGTGAACCAAGAGAAGTCACGCGCGAGATGATCTCGCGCACTCTGGAGCTGCTGCCGAACGACAAGCCGCGCTACGTGATGGGCGTCGGCTATCCCGATGAGATCGAGGAATACGCACGGATGGGCGTCGACATGATGGACTGCGTCCTGCCTACGCGCGCGGCGCGCCATGGCCTGCTGTTTCGGTCGGTGGAGGTGGATGAGGAGTTGTCGATAGCTTCACCAGATGCCGGGGACATGCGGGACGCGGAGGATGGTTTGAATAGCCTGCCTGCGCAGACGGCGGTCGAGACGGGCGCGAAGAACTGGGTGCGCATGAACATCAAGCGCACGGAATACATCGAGGACCAACGGCCCATCGACGAGCGCTGCACCTGCATGGTCTGCAAGCGATACACGCGCGCGTACCTTCGGCACCTGTTCGTCGCGAAGGAGCCGCTCGGCCTGACGCTGAACTCCATCCACAACCTCAGCTTTTATCTGGACACGATGACGAGAGTGCGGGCCGAGCTGGCGAAGAGCTAGGCAACGACGAGTAGCCAACCGACAGCACAAACAATCAAGAACGCGTAGGCAAACTTCTCGCCCGGCGAAATCTTCTCGTGCGGGACATAGCCATAGAGAAACCATTCGGCAAGAGCCGCACTGAGGACTATCGCGACGAGTTCAGCGTTATTACGCATGGCGGTAGCTTCCCCGCGCCGCTTCCTTAATAAGCCGCACAGTCCGCGCAATGGGCAGGCCCATGACGTTGAAGTAGCAGCCGTCGATGCATGGAATCCAGCGGGCGGCATAGCCCTGGATGCCATAGGCGCCGGCCTTGTCGAGCGGTTCTGACGTTGCGCAGTAAGCATCGAGTTCGGCTTCGGGGATTTCGGAGAATGTGACGTCTGTCGATTCAACGGCGGTGCTGATGCCGGCACGCGTAGCGGCGGCGATTCCGGTAAGCACCTGATGCGTGCGGCCGGAGAGACGGCGCAGCATCTCGCGAGCATCGGCGGCATCGGCGGGCTTGCCGAGGATTGTGTCATCGAGAACGACCGTTGTGTCGGCGCCGAGCACGATGAGGTCTGTTTGGTCTGTGTGTTTGGAGAGAACAGCGTGAGCCTTCTCTTCCGCCAAGCGGAGAACATAGGCGGATGGCGATTCGCCTGCGCGCTGAGACTCGTCGATGTCCGCGGCATGCACCTCGAACGAATACCCCGCCTGCGCAAGCAACTCGCGACGGCGCGGGGACGCGGAAGCGAGGATAAGGCGGAAGGATTGCTCAGCCATCTATGCCGTCTTGTCGATCGACGCCGTTAGGCGCATCACGTGCGTCTCGCCAGGCTGAAGGGTGATTGCATTGTCCGCGACGTTGGCGGTCTCAATGCACGTCATGCGCAGCCAGGCGTCGGGCTGCATGTCGGGCATTTTGGCGGTGAACTCGTTCCACGGGTTCCAGATGACGGTGGAGTGCGAGCCCTGCTTGGCCACGGTGATGGAGCGACGTCCCGCGGGATCGTGCAGCACACAGGTGGCTTCTGTGTTCAAGTACGGGCGATCCACGCGGCCGGTGAGGCGCAGCCGGCCGGGGTCCTGAATCTTGCGCTGGAAGTTGTCGACCTTGTCGATGAACTCGGTGCCGTCGAGGCCGTCGACCGAAACCTGGCGCGCGTCGGCAACCTGGTAGTAGGTGTGCAGCGCCTGCTCGAAGGTGAGCGGCGCGCCGTTTCGTTCCATCTCCTCGTGCGCCGTCTGCGCGGCGGGTCCGGTGCTATGGCCACTGCCGCTGCCGGAGTCATTGGCGACGGACATCTCGATGCGCAGCTGCTGTCCGACGGTGACGCGGTAGCCAAGGCGGAAATGATCGAAGCCGAGCGAGCGGCTGAGATCGTTAGGGGCAAGCGTGAAGGCGAGATGGAGTTCCGCATCCTCAGAAGTGCCCGACAGCGCCGCGAAGGCCAGTTCCCAGTCAGAGATGCGCGCGAAGCCGTGCTGCGGGCCCTGCTTGCCGTCGTGCCGGTCGCCGAACCACGGGAAGACAATGGGGATGCCGCCCCGAATCGGCTTGCCACGAACGAACTCGGCGCGGTCGCTCAGGAAGATCGCTGGATCGTGGCCTGCGGGCTTCCAGTGTGTGACGTGGGCGCCCTGGAGGTAAATCGTTGCTTCCGCCGAGGGCGCAGTGATATGCAGGACGACCAGCCCGCCCGCCGATTGTTCAAAGCGGAGCACGTTGGGAATGCCGAACTGTTTCTCGAGCGCTGCTGCATCTGCCATGGATGACCTCGTGGGCTGTCTCGTTCGCGTGTCCAGTCTATTGGAGATCGCGCATTGCGCGCCGAGCGCCCGGCCGGATTGCGAATCAAGCGCGATCATCTAACATGGTTCGGGTGCGCGACGCGATACATCCTCCGCGGAGATGAGCCATGGCAGCCGAGCTGAATGACGATCAGTTGCACCGCATCGCGCGGGCACTGGCCGACCCGAGGCGGTATGATCTGCTGCGGCGCATCGGCAAGGCCGGCGAGTGCGTGGCGTGTGAAGACCTGCGCGGCTGCTCGGAAGTGACCGCGGCGACCGTCTCGCACCACATGAAGGAGTTGGAGACGGCGGGATTGGTGGAGTCGCGGCGCGAGGGAAAGTTCGTCAACTATAAGCTGCGGCGGGACGTGCTGGAGGCGTATCTGGCGAAGCTGGCGCAGATATAGCGAAAACCCACAATCAAAGTTTGAGAATCATCGAATCCTTTCCTCTCCGCTTCTCATCAATTAGACGTTTGTAAATGTATCGAACTGACCCGGCATCGCGGGCAACAGTTCAGGAGGCAGTGGGATGGGCAAGCTGAACGGAAAAGTGGCGGTAGTGACGGGGGCATCCAAAGGTATCGGCGCGGAGATTGCGAAGGCGCTTGGTGCGGAGGGCGCATCGGTGGTGGTCAACTATGCGTCCAGCAAGCAAGGTGCGGACAAGGTGGTAGCGGCGATTGCTGCCAAAGGCGGCAAGGCGGTCGCGGTGCAGGGTGACGTATCCAGGCAGGCTGACATCACCCGGCTCTTCGCGGAGGCGAAGAAGGCCTTCGGCAAGCTGGACATTCTGGTGAACAATGCCGGGGTGTACGCATTTGCTCCTCTCGATGAGATCACCGAAGAAATTTTTCATAAGCAGTATGACCTGAACGTGCTGGGTCTTCTGCTCACCACCAAGGAGGCGACCAAGTACTTCAATGGTGATGGCGGCAGCGTCATCAACATCAGCTCCGCGGTGACGGCAATCTATCCTGAGGGCAGCGCTACTTATACAGGGACCAAGGCCGCCGTGGACGCCATCACTGTCATCCTCTCGAAGGAGCTTGGCCCCAGGGGAGTGCGCGTGAATGCCATCAATCCGGGCCTGATTGAGACCGAGGGCCTGCATGCAGGGGGCTTTATGGGCGGAGACTTCCAAAAGGGTATCGAAGCGAGCTCGTCGCTGGGCCGCATCGGCCAACCGGATGACATCGCGCCGGCGGCGGTATTCCTCGCTTCGACCGACTCAAAGTATATGACCGGGCAAACGTTGAACATCTCCGGCGGCATTCGCTAAAGCGATCCTGGCGGCTAGGGCCAGAAAGGGACCGCTTTCCGGCGGTCCCTTTTTCGGTTCGCAAACATTACAGTAGCAAAATTGCCGATGCGGTTATGCGCATTTCATCTCATCGTCGCGCAATGCGCTGCGCAGGAAGTTCTTCTCCGGCAAAATGCTGCAGGCAAAGCGGCGAAGCATCCATGCGCGAAGCGACCAGCGGCGCATCGCAAGGACATCGGTGGTCTCCGTGCTGGTGAAGGCAAAGCGCATCGCATGCGGGGTGCCGCCCTCAAAGTAGAGGCGCGTAGTGCCGCGGGCGATCTCATGCTCCAGCAGGAAAGCCCGCATTGCCGTTGAAAGTGAATAACGCTCCAGTCCGACGCGGTTCATCTGCCAATCGATGGTGGTGACATCGCCGTCGCGGCGGCCGCCGACCAGCGAAAGCCATTGGCCTTTGGCGTCACGGAGGCCGGCAAACAGCACCTCGCCGTCATGCGGGTTTTCCAGCAGGCTATGGCGCCAGATGGTAAAGGCATCGGAGAAAGGATGCGTGGAAGCGCGATTGACCGCGAAGAATTCGCCCCCGGTCATGCGCACGCACGGCACAAACCTTGCCCCGAGCTCCACCTCGGCCCGGCGCCGATAGTAGCGAAGATTGCGGCGGGTGCGCGCGCCCAGCAAGGCTACGGTGGTATCGAATCGATCGGTGAGTGCGAGGAAGCGCGGCACCTTGCGTATGCGCGCGGCGGCAGCTACATCCGAATGGCCGCCCTGGAGTTCTATAGCCTCAATGCCGAAGCCGCCCTCCATGGTGACGAACGCAGCGGCGGCGCCCGCATCCATTAGCCGGCGAACCGCGGCGGCGGCAACCTCCAATCGCACGGCTTGCGAGGCAATCACCGTACGGCTGCCCGTTGTATCGTCGCTTGCGAATACTCCGGTGCCCAGGCCGGCGACCCGGTATTCATACAGCAGCACAGCACCTTCCACGTCGCTTCCGCCTCTTGCATTCACCAGCAGGAGATAAGGTGTCTTGCGCTGTGAATCCGGTGAAGAGAGAAAGTAGTCGAGCCATTGCGCGACCCCCCGTTGGCCGGAGCGGCGACTGAGTTCGATGAGAGCAGGCTGGGCTGCGAGAATAGCGTCGCGCCCGCGCAGAATGGGTATAGGGTGCACGCCATAGTCAGGCGCGGAGTCGAACCAGGTTGTCGGGCCGAAAACTCTGGAAGGCGGCTGGGAAACTGCGGTGCCGTCGTTTCTCATTCTCTAAAGCTCACAATGCTCGGGAAGAATTGGGAGTGCAATGGAACTCTGGAGTAGGGATGAGATGGCGCCGGCACATCGAGAGTTGTGCGGTGGCACTGGAG
>DATNEM010000201.1:0-10733 GCA_035552995.1 Acidobacteriaceae bacterium
ATCATCGGGAGCGGTCTGTACAGCGTCCTGTGTACGCAAATAGGCGCCTTTCAGATCGCCGCTGCCCAGATAGAACTTTGCGACGTCCAGATCTTCGGCCTCACGTTCATCCGCGGTCTGCGTTTTGACCTTCGGCGCAGCCCGGTGCAGGATGTGGCCGCTTGGCTTGCTTTGCGTTCCCTCGCTGCCGGCATCCTTCAGGTCTGGCGTATCTCGAGGCAAAGCATCCGCCGGGTCGCCGTCGCTGGAACTGGAACTGCCACCCTCCGGCGTCGGAGAGATAGGCGCCGCCGACGGCGCGGTCGGAACGGAAGACTCCCCGGGAAATGGAAATTTTTTGTTGGTGTCAGCCGGGCTCGCCGAAGGCTGCGGTCCGGTTGCTGGCTGCGGCACCTCGGGTGCGCCACCGATGCTGGGTCCCGGAGCATTTGAAGAACCCGCTGAATCGGAGCCCGGGAACGGAAAACGATCCGCCGCACTCGGCGCACCAGAGGCTCCGCCCGATGGTTTCGAGGCAGTACCGCATGGATCGGGATCCGGAATGACCGAGCAGGGCTTGGGATCGGAAGACTGCTGCTTTTTCGCGCTGGAAGCGCCCTGGCCGTGCGCGGCACTTCCCGATGCAGTAGTCAAGAGAAAGCAGAGGCAGGCAAGCGTCACTGCGCCGAAATGGAATCGTCCGCTCATCGTTACCAGTTTAGACGGGCACAGCCGCCTTTGCGCACCGTGCATCTAGCTCACCATGCGTAGTAAAAACCGTCTCGCTCTGTGACCTCCACGCGCGCTCCGAAGAGGTCGCTCAGCACCCGCGCCTCAAGCAGCTTTTCCTTAGGTCCGTCAGCAATGATGCGGCCATCGCGCATTTGAATCACGCGATTAATCTCGGGCAGAATGTCCGCGATGTGATGCGTGATCAGGAGTATCCCCGTTCCCTGCTGCGCCAGCTGGCGCAGGAGCGTCCGCAGCTCCTGCTGCGCGGAAAGATCGAGCGCATTCGATGGTTCGTCCAGCAGCAACATCTCGCTTGGTGGGATGCCCGCCGCGTTCGCCGCGCGGGACCCGACCAGCGCACGGCCAATCATGATCCGCCTCTGCTGTCCGGCCGACATCTCGCCTACCGGCTTTTCGGCGAAGCTCGCCGCACCGACCAGTTCAAGCACCTCCTCCGCCCGCGCACGCATCTCCGCTGTAACCGATAGATTCGGCCACAGTGTCGAACTGGAGAAGAATCCTGTGATCACGACGTCGCGTCCGCTCGTTCTCAACGTCGGCTTGCCGGGCAGTTCCGGCGACACCACGCCCAACCGCTTCTTCAGGTCGGTCAGGTCCCAACGCTCGCGCCCAAAGATACTGACGCGTGTCCCCGGCAGCGCGACCGGATACAGCTCGCATGTCGTGGTCTTAATCAACGTGGATTTGCCGCAGCCGTTCGGTCCGAGGATCGCAATGTGCTCGCCCGCATCCACGCGCAGGTTTACATCGCGCAACACGACGTTGTCACCGCGGGCGACGTTGACGTGTTCCAGTTCAAGAAATGGAGGCATGTTCCTTCAGCATAATTCCGCTTGCGTCTTGCGCGCACGGCCCATAGACTTTCCTCGCTGCTGAAAAATCCGAGTACCACCCCCGACTGGTTATCGCAGAGATGCTTACAGAAACCACTCCGACGGGGCAGCATCCGTCTGTCCGCCACGCCCGCAACTTCGCCGGCCCTCTCCTGCTCGCCGCCTCGCTTCTCTGGTGCGCGTACTGGTTCCTCAGCGCACGAGGGTTCTGGGAGGATGACGCCTGGATCCATCTGGAATTCGCGCGCTCTATCGCCCAGGGCCAAGGCTTCGCCTTCAATGGCCGTGTGGTCGCCGGAGACACGGCGCCCCTATGGGTTCTGCTGCTGGCAGCGGTGCACACGCTGGTCCCGCAATGGATGGCCGCAGGCAAGTTGCTGACGGTGATAGGCGCAGTCTTTGGGCTCTCGGGGGTTTTCGCCTTCGCGCAGCGCATAGCGCGGCATTTGCTCACCGGGGCCGCCGTGCAGCTGTTTCCCGCGGCGATGGTGCTGCTGGTGGTGGCTAATCCTTACACCTGCTATTGGATTTTCTCCGGCATGGAGCCTGTCACCGCGGCGGGCGTGGCGTGCTGGGCCGTACTGGCAGCGACGCGCACACGGCCGACCGCCTTCTTTTTTCTCATCGCCTGTCTGCTTGCGGGATTGGGCCCACTGCTGCGGCCGGAAATCCTTTTTCTGGCGGTCCTGCTTGCGCTGCCTCTTTACGGTCAGTGGCGCGGACTCGATACCCGACCCTCAGTCAAATTTCTGTGCGCGGTCGTGGGACTTGCGTTACTCGCCTGCCCACTGCTTGCGTGGTCCTGCTACTCGGTGCACGCTTTCGGCCATCTGTTGCCCAATACGAACGCCGCAAAGCGCGCCGGGCCAGATCAATCCGTGCTGCGCCGCCTGATCATGGTCTACGCAGCCGGACTTCCAGTCATCTTGGGCGGAGCAGTGGCCGGTCTGCTGCACCTCGCGCTTCATCCATCCGTCGCAGCCAGCAGCCTGCGTAACGCCATCCCGCCTGCACCGGCCGCGAGTCCGAAGCCACTCATACCGACGCCGTGGGATCGCCTGCGCTACCTCTTGAGGGATGGATATTCATCCTCTGGGCTGCGATGTGTACCTGCTTCTACCTTGCCAACCACACCTATGTGCAGACGCGCTATATCTACATCACCGCTCCTGGGCTCTCGATCGTCATCCTTGGGCTGGCGCTCTCTCTGTGGCCGCGTAGGGGACGGCTGATCTATGTCGCGGCACTCGCCGCTGGGGCCGCCGTCAGCATCGCGATCGTCGTCCCGTTCCTGCGCAATAAGTCGCAGAACTGCGACGCGGTGCGGCAGATGGCACGGTATATCCATGACCGCCTTCCACCGGATGCGCCCGTAGGGGCCTACAGCATCGGCCAGATCGCCTTCGAGTCTGAGCATCCCATCATCGATACCGGCGGCGTCACGCGCCCTGGGGCAATACTCTACCTTTACTCTCCCGTCGGATCCATGGCGCGGTGGGCGGAATCCCAGGGAGCGCAGTATTACGTGGACGCAGAGCAGCCATTGCCAGGATCGATGCCGATCTTCATGCTACAAATGCCTTTGATCGGCTGGACCTGGCACATCTCGGAGTACTCAACCTCCATCCCGGAAAGCATTTGGAAGTTGCCACAGCAGAGCTTTCCCTCACAGCGTTAAAGCGTGAGGGCTGCTGCTGCGCTCCAGTAAAATCGCCACGTATGCTGCGAATCCCCTACGACGATCTCTATGCCGCGCTGGAGCGTGCGTGCGAACATCTCGGCCTGCGCGGTGAGCGAGGCCAACGCTGCGCGCGTCTCTTCGCCGAGACCACGCGCGACGGCGTCTATACCCACGGGCTGAATCGCTTCCCGCGCTTCGCGGCGACGGTCGCGAACGGATGTACCGACGTTAGCGCGGTGCCATCACGCGCTGACAGCGACACGGCCGGAACGAACCCTCTTGCCATCGAGCGATGGAATGGCAACCTCGGCGTCGGCAACCTGAACGCCTATGCGGCGATGGAGCGCTCGATCGGGCTTGCGCGGCAGTTCGGTCTTGGCGCGGTCGCCATGGCCAATACCAATCACTGGATGCGCGGCGGCAGTTATGGCTGGCAGGCCGCCGAAGCAGGCTCCTTCGCGATGTGCTGGACCAACACGCTGGCGAACCTTCCGCCGTGGGGTGCATCTACGCCTGCGCTCGGCAACAATCCGCTGGTGATCGCTGCGCCGCGGGCAAATGGTGCACACGTTGTCCTCGACATGGCGATGTCTCAGTTCTCCTATGGAACACTTACGAGTTATGCCGCCCGTGGCGCGCTGCTTCCAGTGCCGGGAGGCTTTGAGCAGACCGGCGAACTCACGCGCGATCCGGTCGCCATCGAAGCTTCCAGGCGTGCCCTGCCCGTCGGCTATTGGAAAGGCTCGGGTCTCTCCTTATTGCTCGACCTTTTTGCGGCAATGCTCTCGGGCGGCCACGCGGTAAATGAGATTCCCATCGATTCGCTGCGCGAGTCGGGGCTGAGCCAATTCTTCCTTGCCGTTGACCCCGCGAACCTCGCCGCGCGCGCCGAGATGGAGCGTATCGCGGATGGAGCCGTAGCCGCGGTGCGAGCCGCCACACCGATCGTTCCCGGCCAACCAGCGCGCTATCCCGGCGAACAGACGCTGCATCTGCGCGAAGAAAATCTGCGGCTCGGTGTGCCCGTCGAGTCCGGCGTCTGGCACAGCCTGCTAGCGCTCAAATTTGAGCAGTGGATCTGAGGTGCTGCCGCTACCGCTGCGGTGCTACCTTGTCGGGCGCGCTTAGCAGCGTACCGGACGCCGTCGCCACATGCGGATAGTATCCGCTGCGCGTGCGCACCGTCAGCTTGCTGAAGCCCTTTTCCTTCGCCTCAACATGCACCTGGCGGAAGCCACCCAGCTCCGGGGGCTTGGTGGAGTGGTACGTAATCGTGTACTGGGTGCGGATGTCATTGGCGACCTCGCGCGCAATCGGGTCCACTTCTTTGAGTGACCGTGGGAAGTACGCCTGGCCGCCAGTCTCTTCCGCCAACGTTTCCAACACGCGCCGCGCATGGCGCATGTCGCTCTTGCTCTCGTCTTCGCCAAATAGCAAGCCGACGCAATAGATCACCGGCCCATCAAGGTCCTGGATGCGCCGGATTGCCTGGTCCAGCGTCGCACTGGACGCGTTGTCCTCGCCGTCCGTCACAATCAGCAACACCTGTTTGGGGTGTTTGGCATTCCGGGCCAGATAATCCGCCGACGCGTCCAGCGCATCGTAGATCGCCGTGCCGCCTGCGGACTTTACGTATGAAAGGCCCTGCTGCAGTTTGTTAATGTCGCTCGTCAGGTCCTGATCGATGAAGGCCTCATAGGAGAAGTCCACCAGAAAGGCCTCATCCTGTGGATTTGAGAGCTTCACCAGATCGAGAGACGCCTCATCCACGGCGGCACGCTTGTCGTACATCGAGCCAGAGCTGTCGATTAAAATGCCCAGCGATACCGGCAAGTCCTCATGCCGGAAGCTGGAGATGGTTTGCGGTACTCCGTCTTCGTAAACACGAAAGGAGCCTTGATTCAGTGTCTGAATGCTGCGTCCGCTCTGGTCAAAGACGGAGGCATTCAGCCGTACCTCATACGCATTCTCATGCAGTGTATAGCGGCCGTTGACTTTGCCGATTGGTCCAAGCTGCGTGCCCGGTCCAACCGTATCGGCCGGTTGTGGCGGCGGCTCCGGATCGGGCGACGGCGCTGGGTCACGGTCGACCGTCAGGGGAGGCTGTGGCGATCGCGCACCGCTCGCCGCCTGCCCCGGAGTCTGCATGGCATACCCTTGCGCCCAGCAAATGAGCAACCCCAGCACCAGTGGCCCAGAGCGCTTCATCGCCATCGCCAAAGTCGTTCTATTCCGCCGGCGCATAGTACCCCTGGCGGAAATGCACGGTAAGTTGGGGCAGCCCTGGCGGCGGCAGTAATTTCACCTTCAGCTTGCGCCAGTTCCCATCATGCTTCGTGTTGGTAGGGGTGTAGCCGATCAGGTATTCGTTCCGCAGTTCCGCGGAGATGCGCGTTGCAATGTCCTCAAGATCGCTCAGGTCTCCACCCACCTTGAACAACAGGCCGCCTGTCATCTCGCAAACCTCGGTCAAAAGTGTGGGGCCATTCACTTCTTCCGGCGTCGGCGCGTAGTTGTCGAAGATGCCGATCGAGTAAATCTGCACATCGCTCTCGCGTACCACCTTGCGCAGTTCCCCTTCCGTGTAGCGGCTACGATTGTCGCCACCGTCGGAGATCACCAGCAGCGCCTTGCGGTCATACTTCGCCTGCCGCAGATGGTCGATGCCTAGATAGACGGCGTCGATCAGCGCAGTGCGGTTCTCCGGCTTCAGCATCACCATGCGCGCCTCCACATCGTCTGGGTCCGACGTGTAGTCCACGATCACCGCTGGCCGGTCGTTGAATCCGATCACAAAGAACTCATCCTGGGGGTTGGAGGTGCGCAGAAACTCCGTGAGCGCCTTGCGCGCCCGCACAAACTTAGACGACATGCTTCCGCTCAGGTCGAAGATGATGCCGATCGACAGCGGTGCATCCTCGCTCGAAAAATACTTGATCGCCTGGCCGGTATTGTTGTCGAACAGCTGGAAGTTCTCCTTCTCCAATCCCGTAACCAACCGGTTCATCGGGTCGGTCACCGTCACGGGAACCTGCACAAGGTTGACATTCACCCGCAGCCGGGCGCCCGGGTGCGATGCGGCCTTCTCCACAACCTCGGCACCGCCTTCCACGACTGGTTTCTGCTGTTCAGGAGTCTTTGGTGGTGGAGGAGGTGTGGGAGTTTCGACTCGGTCCAGCGGATTTTCCTGTGCACGGGCGGTCGACGCCGGTGGCAGAGCCGCAAACAGCGCAAGACATAGCGCGAGCGCGATTCGCGCCCAGTTGGATTGCCCGGCCTGCCTCGACGTTCCCACCTGACACCGCATCCTAGTTCTGTGCCACTGCTGCTACCATCTTCTCCCAACTTGAGCCGCCGCATACGCGGAAGCTGGAGATTTTGATGCAACTCTCCTCGACTGCCGCCTACACCCCGACGCGCAACGAGACTACTCCCATCCCCTCAGACTCCGCATCCTGTTCTAAAGATAGCCGGGCCACTTGTCAGGCTTTTGTCACGCTCACTGCCGGAGCCGCCGCCATGGCGTATATTTTGGCGCTTCTGCCCGCCGCCGGACATGATCAGATCTGGTTTCTGCTGATGGCCCGACGGCTGTTGGACGGAGCGAAACTGTACGGGCCGGAGGTCTTCGATTCCAACCCGCCGCTCATCGTGTGGCTCTCCGCGATTCCCTGCACCCTGGCCCGTTGGCTGCATCTTCCCGCGACCGCAATCGGCAAGGCGTTGGTCGCTGCCCTTGAAGCGGCCGTATGGGTGGCGTGCCTGCGGATGACGCGAGCCCTCGTCCATGGACTCTCGCGGACCGCCGTCTGGGCGCTGGGCTTCGCCTACATCGTCATCTTCGCCTGCGTGCCCGCTCGAGACTTCGGGCAGCGCGAACACCTCCTCGCACTGCTCTGCCTGCCTTATCTTCTCGCTGCCGCGATCGCACTGACCGGGTGTCCGCTCACCGGTTGGCGAGCTACAGCAGTCGGGGTCGTCGCTGGGCTCGGTCTCGCGCTCAAACCGCACCAGCTGCTGGTTCCCATTGCCGTGGAATCACTCATTATTTGGAAATATGCTCGGATTTGGCCTCGCCACGCCCGGCCATGGCATTTTTTGCGCCCCGAAGCCCTCGGTCTTATCGCCGTCTGCTTCCTCTATCTCTCCGCTATTAGCATCTTTACCCCGCAATATCTCACACAAGTCTTGCCCATCCTCCGCGACACTTACTGGGCCATCGGCGGCCTGAGCTTACCGCAGCTTTTTCTGCAGGCAATCCAGTTGCACATGCTCGCTGCGCTTGCCGTTGGGCTGTATCTTGTTTTGCAACGCTCCAGCACCGCCGATCCGCAACTGCCCGCCGCAGCAGAAGTGTTCCTCATCGCTGGCTTTGCCGCGACCGTCGCTTATTACCTCCAAGGCACCGGATGGTATTACCAGCAGCTTCCGGCACTCAGCTTCTTCGCAATCGCGTCGTGGATTGAGCTGCTCCCCATCGTTCGCACGCAAGGCATTCGCTTCTCGCTCCGGGTTCCGCTTGCATGGCCGGCCGGCGGTCTCGCAATTCTGGCAATCGCGCTGACGGCATATTTCTCGGGCTACTCGCTTTCCCGCCCATGGGAGTTCCCGTCCGGTCTCGCACGCGCCCCTGACCCCGCCTTCTTCACAAACCTTGCACCCCGTACGCCAGTCGCCATCCTCACCACTGAGGTTGATCTCGGTATCCCGCGCGTTCTTACCGATCATCTCGTCTGGGCGCAACGCACGAATAATCTGTGGCTGATGCCTGCGATCCTGGGTAGCGAGGCACCTGCTCCGAACGATCCCGAACACCGCATCCCGCGCGCGCACCTCACTCAACTCGATGCCATGCAGCACAGGTGGATGGTCGAGGACCTCACCCGCTGGCACCCGCAACTTATCCTGATCCAGCGCTGCCACGACCCCGCCGTGCTCTGCCAGAAACTCGAAGGGCGCCACGACAACCTGCTCACATGGTTTCAGCGCGATCCCGCCTTCCGCGCGATCTTCGCACACTATCGATACCTGCGTTCTTCCGGCCCCTTCGACGGCTACGTTCCAGATTGAATGCGCTCGCCATCACCATCACGCCAGTACCTGCTATCCACTGCGCCCGCCCGTACAATCGAAACAGACACCTCAGGAGAAAGCTCCCACTCGCATGGCCCGCATCTACCCCTTCCGCGCCCTTCGTTATGACACCTCCCGCGTCCGCATGGAGGACGTCGTCACTCAGCCCTATGACAAGATCTCGCCGGAAATGCAGCAGCGCTATTACGAGTTGAGCCCCTATAACCTCATCCGCATTATCCTGGGCAAACATGAACCCGGCGACACCGAGCCGCAGGAGTTCCTCCCCGCCGGTGAAAAAGCCCATAACTGCTACACCCGCGCCGCGGAATATTTGAAGGATTGGCGAGCCGAAGGCATCCTCGCCGAAGAGGGCGAACCGGCGCTCTATGGCTACTCACAGACCTACACCGTGCCTCATTCCAGTGAGGTCCGTGAGCGCCGCGGCTTCATCGCCCTCGGCCATCTCTATGACTACGCGGCCAAAGTCGTGCATCGCCACGAGCAGACCTTTCCCAAACACAAGTCCGACCGCATGGCCCTCTTCAAGGCGACACGCGCCTACTGCGAGCAGGTCTACATGCTCTACTCCGATCCCGGCTTCACCGCGGAGAAGCTGATATTCGGCGCCGGGAAGGACGGTGAGGACACCCGCCCAGCGGACCTCGCCATCACCGACGAGTACGGCGTCGTGCATCGCGTGTGGAAGTTGACCGATCCCAGCATCATCAACCTACTGCTGACCGCGATGGCGGACAAGAAGCTCATCATCGCGGACGGCCATCATCGATATGAAACGTCAGTCGCGTATGCACAGGAGCGGTCTGCGCAACTCAAGCTGCCCTTGAACGAGCCCACCGACCACGAGGAGAAGGTCTTGCCCAGTCATCTGCCTTCGCCGCCGTTCCCCGAGGCTGCCATGATGATGACCTTCGTCAACATGGACGCGCCCGGCATCACCATCCTGCCTACGCACCGCGTCGTCTTCGGCCTGAAGGATTTCTCCACCGAAGAGTTCCTGAAGAAAGCCGAGGAGTTCTTCACCATCACGGAACTTCCCTCTGCCGACCTCGCCCCGCTCGCCGCGACCAAAGGAACCGCCATGATCGCTGTCACGCGAGATGGCAACCATCTGCTCGAAGCCAAGCCTGACGCCGTCAAAACCGCGCTCGCCGGTATTCCCGCGCGCCAGGCGCAACTCGATGTTGTCCAGCTCCACACGCTACTGCTCGACCGCATCCTCGGCCTCTCCGCAGAACGCATCACCCAGCTCGGCAACGTCAAGTTCATCCGCGAGGCCGCCGAATCGGAGCACATGGTCCATGCGGGCGAGGCCGACATTGCCTTCCTCATCAAGCCCATCACCCTCGACCAGCTTCGCGATGTCTCGCTTGCTGGCGATGTGATGCCACAGAAGTCCACGGACTTCTATCCCAAACTGCTCAGCGGCCTCGCGATCTACGCGCTGGATTAGACTCATGCCGTCATCCCGATGCCGCAACGGACGAGAACAATCCCTGTAGTTTGTTCTCCTTCCTACGCTACCGTTAGTTCGTGACAGTGACTCTCACCCGCATCCACGCCGCCGTCCTGCTCGTTGCACTCACGTTGATCCACGCCCAAGCGCAATCATCACCTCCGACGGCCGTTCCCGCGCCCGCCGCAGCGGCGGTACAAGTTCCTCAGCCCTCCGTCCGCCCCACTCCGCCATCGCCCACGCGTGCTGTTATTTTCCTCGACCCCGCCCACGGTGGACCAGAGACCGGCGCATCGCTGGGCAACAATTTCGCCGAAAAAGACGTCACCGTGGCCTTTGCACAGCGCCTGCGCGCGGCACTTGCCTCCGCCGGCTTCACCGTAGTGGCCACACGCGACGGCGATCTCCCGACACCTCTACCCACAGACCAGCGTGCCGAAGCCGCCAACCGCGTTCACGCGCTCGCCTGCATCGTCATCCACGCGACCGCAACCGGCTCCGGTGTGCACCTTTATACTTCCACTTTGCAGCCCGCACCGTCCGCGGACAACTCCGGTGGCGATGCGAGTACGCCCTTCACGCCGACTCCCTGGGAGTCCGCGCAGGCCGGCTTCGTTGAGCAGAGCCGCAGGCTTTCGGACCTCCTCAAAGCCACGCTCGCGAAATCGAGCCTGCCGGTGCTCACCGGTACCGCTCCGTTGCGCCCGCTGGACAATCTGATGTGCCCAGCGGTTGCGATTGAGATCGCGCCCAACTCCGCATCCATCAGCGCAAGTGATGGCGCCTATCAGCAACAACTCGTGGTCGCGGTCGCCTCTGCGCTTCAGCTCTGGCGCACTCAGAACGCTCCACAGGCAGGAGGCGTGCAGTGATTCCCCGCTACCAGCGCATCCTCTTCTGGTCGCTCGCACTCGCGATCCTGCTGATGGCGATATTC
>DATNEM010000202.1:0-22815 GCA_035552995.1 Acidobacteriaceae bacterium
TTCATTGCGCATGGGTGGGGTGTCTTGCTTAAGGGCACGGCTTCAGCCGTGCCATAATAGTCTGCTTGAAAATCGGGGCTTTAGCCCCTGAGGTCACGAAATTGACCCCCCGCAAACCTCTCGCACTCGCCGCACTCGCCCTCTCTCTGAGCGCCACCTCTCTCGCGGCGCAAACCCCCAAACCTCAGACCTGGCGCTTCGACAATCTCACTTCGCTCGGAGGAAACACGACCAAGGTCCTCGGCACGCCGCAGCTCATCGACACGCCCGCCGGCAAGGCCGTCGCCTTCAACGGCACGGACTCCGCGCTCTTCGTCAACGTGCATCCGCTCGCCGGCGCCACCACCTGGACCTGGGAGATGGTCTTCCGCCCCGACCCCGACGGCAAGCCCGAGCAGCGCATCTTCCACCTCCAGTCCGTCGACCCCGCCACCGGCCAGGACTATCCCAACGAGCGCGTGCTCTTCGAGATCCGCATCCGCCCCGCCGCCGACGGCAAGGGCAACGCGTGGTGCCTCGACAGCTTCGCCACCGCCAACGGCCAGTCGCGCACGCTGCTCAACTGCGAGAAGCTGCATCCCTTCGGTCCCTGGTATCGCGTCACCGCAGTCTATGACGGCAAGATGCTCCGTAATTATGTCGATGCCGAGCTCCAAGGCGAAGGCCCGCTCTCCATCCCGCCCGAGCGCCCCGGCCGCGCCTCCGCCGGCACCCGCATCAACCTCGTCGACTACTACAAGGGCGCTATCTACTCTGCCCGCTTCACCCCCCGCGCCCTCACCCCGGACGAATTCCTAAAAAATCCACTCGCAGGGAAGTAAGCAAAAAGCAATCGCCAAGCTGCGTCATTCTGGAGCGCGCATCTGCTCCCGAGGGATCCCGCATTGCGTCCTTGCCCGCCATTCTGGAGCGCGCACAGCGCGTCTCCAGAATCCCCGTATTTGCCTTTGCCTCTGAGATAGGCCGGGACTTCAGTCCCGGCCCTACGAGCAGCTAAACACAGCGGGGCTTTAGCCCCCGGGACGGGGGTTTTCCCGCTTTAGGTTGAATCGACGCCATCAGGGCTAAAAGCGCGACCACGTACACCCCGCCGCCGAAGGCAATCGGCAAAGTCCTGAGCCGCCACAGAACCGAGCGCCAACGGCGCGACGACATATTAGCCTAGGCCGAAGGCCTAGGTACGCATATACAAATGATGCGACAGAGGGCTGTAAGCCCGATCTATCGACTCTCCCACGCGCTACTTCAATACAATTGACACATCGTGGCCAGCGTCATTCCAATCCGTCCGATCAAGACCAAGGCGGATTACTACGCCACGCTCCATCGCATCGACGAACTGATGGCCGCAAAGGCCAACACGCCCGAAGGCGACGAACTCGACATGCTCGCAACGCTGGTCGACGCCTATGAGTCCGAACACTTCCCCATGGACGCGCCCGATCCCATTGCCGCCATCGAATAATGACACCTGCCTGGAAAGATTTTGAACGATTAGTCGCCCGAATCGAGGAAGCGATGGCGCCGATGGGCGCTACGGTGAAATCGCCTGATCGCATCATAGATAAAGAGACGGGGCAGAGTCGTGAGGTTGATGCCGCGATTCGATACACGGTGGGGACAGTCCCAGTTCTCATAACGATCGAAAGCAGAGATCGTGTTGCGATCCAAGACGTCACGTGGATCGAGCAACTGATCGCGAAACGGCATAGCGTGGGAGCTGCAATTACGGTTGCGGTGTCCTCCAAAGGGTTTACCGGGCCAGCCGTGAATAAGGCTGCAGCAGCAGGCATCCAGATCCGCACATTGACAGAAGCGACTGCGGATGAATTCGTCCAGTGGTTGCGCTTCCAAAACGTGGTACGCAACGTGAACGAATGCTCGCTCGCAGATTTTGGCATCGGTATTTATGACGGGCCGAACGGTCCTCCCTCCCAAAAGACCGAACTGACAGCCGAGGCTCAGAAATCATTTCGAGAGCAACAGATTCGCGCTCCGATCCTAATCCGCAACTCTGACGGAAACCGCTATCACATAGAGAACTTTCTTATCGAGTGGGAAAAACACAATGGATCGTTTTTCCCGCCTAATTTGCCCACGGATGGAACCAAAGCACGACGGAACCTACATCAGCCATTACCACCTAATGCGTTTCATGTTGAAACTACCGCGGGCAATTACGACGTGAAAATTCTTCACATCTCCCTATGGTTGTCTTGTTCACAAAGGCTCGTTTCTCCGTCAACGCTTGCACAATACTCCGATCGGAATGCACTCTTGGTGCAAACTGCGGAGTGGATGCTAACGGACAACGTCAGGCTCTCACTACATCGTGATCTCACCTCGGGCGAAACGAAGGTGAGAATGACCTCATCCAAATGAGATCCCAAATGCTGACACTGAAAAAATTGTTGTCAAGCCCCGAAATCACCTAATCCATTCCCATTCAGCAACATACAAGTGGATAGTAGTTGTGCTCCGCGTGGTAGAATGGAAGTAATGAAAGGAAAAGCCCGGCATATCGTCGGGCTTTTCCTTTGCTCCCACTTAGATCGTCTGAATCTACCTAAAAAACCGATTGCTTTCAATTAGATAGCCCGTCGCCCAATGTTTTCAAGATCATAGCCCTTTAGCCCTTTGTTTTCTATATTATGCAATTTTGGATAGGGAGGGGGAGGGGGGTGTATGGTCACGAGATCGCTGCATTCACCAGCCCCTGCGCCTCTTCCTGAATCCGCTGCAGGTGGTCCGGTCCGAGGAAGCTCTCCGCGTAGATCTTGTACACGTCTTCGGTGCCCGAAGGCCTCGCCGCGAACCAGCCGTTCTCCGTCGTCACCTTCAGCCCACCAATCGGTGCGTGGTTGCCCGGAGCCTCCGTCAGCACCGCGGTGATCGGCTCGCCGGCCAGCGTCTTCGCTGTCACCTGCGTTGGTGAGAGCTTTCCGAGCTTCGCCTTCTGCTCCTTCGTCGCCGCCGCGTCGATACGCTGGTACACCGGCGCGCCGTACTTCGCCGTCAGCTCCGCGTATAGTTGGCCGGGGTCCTTGCCGGTCACGGCCGTCATCTCGGCGGCCAGGAGCCCGAGGATCAGGCCGTCTTTGTCCGTCGTCCAGACGGTTCCGTTGCGCCGCAGGAAGCTAGCGCCCGCCGACTCCTCGCCCACAAAGCCGAGGCTCCCGTCGATCAGCCCATCCACAAACCACTTGAAGCCGACCGGCACCTCGAGCATCGGCCGCCCCAGCCCCTTCGCCACGCGATCGATGATCGATGACGACACCAGCGTCTTGCCGATCCCCACCTTCGCCGACCACTCCGGCCGATGCGTGAACAGGTACTGAATCGACACCGCAAGATAATGGTTCGGATTCAGGAGTCCGGTCGATCTGGTCACGATGCCGTGCCGGTCGTGGTCCGTATCACACGCCCACGCCACATCGAACCGGTCCTTGTTCGCGATCATGCTCGCCATCGCGTTAGGTGAGGAGCAGTCCATGCGGATGCGCCCGTCCCAGTCCAGCGTCATGAAGCGAAAGGTCGGATCGACATACGGGTTCAGCACCTCGAGCTGCGGCAGATACTTCTCCGCGATGCGCGGCCAGTAGTGCACGCCCGCTCCGCCCAGCGGATCCACTGCAAGTTTTAGCGCCGTGTTCTTCAGCGGCGCGAAGTCGATGACGTTGCCCAGGTCGCCAACGTAGGCCGAGATGTAGTCATGCCGATGCGTGGTCGTCGCAGCCAGCGCGCGCGCGTAGTGAACCCGCTTCACGCCGTTCAGCTTCGCCGCGATCAGCTCATTCGCGCGGTTCTCGATCCACTTAGTCGCGGTCGTGTCCGCCGGACCGCCGCTCGGCGGGTTGTACTTGAAGCCGCCATCCTCGGGCGGATTGTGCGACGGCGTGATCACGATGCCGTCGCTCTGTGGCTTGCTCTTGTTCGCCGCGTTGTACGTCAAGATGGCGTGGCTCAGCGCCGGCGTCGGTGTGTAGCCTAGCTCCGCATCGATCATCACTTCGACGCCGTTCGCCGCCAGCACCTCGAGCGCGGTCGTGAACGCGGGCTCCGACAGCGCGTGCGTGTCCTGCGCGAGGAACAGCGGCCCATCTGTGCCCTGGGCTTTCCGGTATTCGACGATCGCCTGCGTGATCGCCGCGATATGGTCGTCGTTGAAGCTCGCTGCAAACGCATTGCCGCGATGTCCGGACGTCCCGAACGCCACGCGCTGCGCCGCATCGTCCGTCTCCGGATGCAGCGCATAGTACGCCGCGATCAGCCGCGGGATATTCACCAGGGTGTCAGGGGAGGGAAGCGTGCCGGGCCTGTTCGTCGTTTCAGCGGGCATGAGTATGTGTCCTCTTTGCTTGCGATTCAGCAGTGTAGCCGATGAAGGCTATCGAGTTACAAATCCGATTGTCATTCCGCACCTTGCGGTCCCGCTGTGCGGGTCGCAAGCGGAGGAATCTGCTTCTGGAAATTCAAGATCAGGTGGTCCTCCACAGCGTAAGATTTTTCCTTAGATGCCTTCGCCCGTCATCACCAGCCGCGCCAACCCGCGCGTCAAGCAGCTGCGCGCCGTCTTCGCCGGCAATGCACGGCTTGCGGACGGCCTTGTCGCCATCGAGGGGGAAAACCTGATTCGTGAAGCGATGCGCAGCGGCATCGCGCTTCATGCCATCTTCCTTAGTGAGCACACGGCTCCGCCCTCATGGGTGCCACGCGGTGTAGAAGCCATTCGTCTCGCCGACGCCATCTTTGCTTCGGCGGTCGATACCCAATCGCCGCAGGGCATCGCCGCGCTGATCGAGCCGCCGCAGTGGCAGCTCGATGCTGTGCTCCGTGCACCGTCAAAGCCGAACGCGCTACGCGCGCCGCTCCTCCTCATCGCCGCAGGCCTGCAGGACCCCGGCAATCTAGGCACGCTCATCCGCTCGGCGGAGGCCTTCGCTGCTACTGCCGTCCTCACCACACCCGGCACGGTCAGCCCGTGGAACCAGAAGGCGATGCGCGCGTCGGCAGGCTCAGTGTTCCGCGCGCCGGTCGTTTCAATCGAGATCGCGGATCTCACAGCCCTGAAATCCCGCGGCATCTGCTTGCTTGCCGCCGTCGCGGCGGCGCGCGATGCGGAGGACAACGTGATGCCCGACCTTACCCAGCCAAGCGCACTAATGATCGGCAACGAAGGCGCCGGCCTCTCACCCGAACTGCTTGCCCTCGCGGACGCGCGCATCTCCATTCCCACGCCTGGCCCGGTCGAAAGCCTCAACGCCGCAATCGCCGGCTCGCTGCTGCTGTATGAAGCCTCACGCCAGCGTCAAATACCTCGAACCTCGCACCTCGCACCTCGAACCTAGCCCATGTCTCTCTTCGATGCATCCCCGCTCGCCGCACCCGCCGCTCGAAAAGCCGGCGCGCCATTGGCCGAGCGCATGCGTCCGCGCACGCTCGATGAATATGTGGGCCAGGAGCATCTGCTCGCCCCCGGCAAGCCGCTGCGCATCGCCATCGAACACGACGATCCTACATCGATGATTTTCTGGGGTCCTCCCGGCACGGGCAAGACCACGCTCGCGAAGATCATCGCCGCGCTCACGCACGCCAGCTTTATCGAGTTCTCCGCGGTGCTTTCCGGCATCAAGGAGATCAAGCAGGTGATGGCCGACGCGGAGAAGGCCGCGCGCTTTGGCTCGCGGACTATTCTTTTCGTCGACGAGATCCATCGCTTCAACAAGGCGCAGCAGGATGCCTTCCTGCCTTACGTCGAGCGCGGTTCCATCCGTCTGATCGGCGCGACCACCGAAAACCCTTCGTTTGAGCTGAACGCCGCGCTGCTATCGCGCTGCCGCGTCTACACGCTGCAGCCGCTTACGGAAGGACAGGTCGTCTCGCTGCTGCAACGTGCGCTGACGGATGAAACCCGCGGCCTCGGCGCATCCCGTGTAATTGCAGATGACGACGCGCTCGCCACGATCGCAGCCTATGCCAGCGGCGACGCGCGTAACGCGCTCAACGCGCTGGAAGTCGCTGCCAACCTCGCGCTGGCGACGGCGAAAACGGGATCGAATGAATCCGACGACCCTACTGCGGCCCGCATCACGAAAGACGTTGCCGCCGAGGCACTCCAGCGCCGTGTGCTGCTCTATGACAAGCAGGGCGAACAGCACTACGACATCATCTCCGCGCTGCACAAGTCCGTGCGCAACTCCGATGCCGACGCGTCGCTCTACTGGCTGGCACGTATGCTCCAGGCCGGCGAAGACCCCATGTACGTCGCGCGCCGCGTGGTGCGCATGGCGGTTGAAGACATCGGTCTCGCCGCCCCCGAAGCCTTAAATCTCTGCCTCTCTGCGCGCGATGCCATGCACTTTCTGGGCTCCCCGGAAGGCGAACTCGCGCTTGCGCAGGCGGTCGTCTACCTCGCGCTCGCGCCCAAATCAAATGCTGTCTATACGGCGTATGGCGACGTTCTCGGCGATATAGAGCGCACCACCGCCGAGCCCGTCCCGCTCCATCTGCGCAACGCGCCGACCAGGTTGATTAAGTCGCTCGACTACGGCAAGGACTACCAGTACGCGCATGATCTTGAAGGCAGAGTCGCCGACATGGAATGCCTGCCTCCATCGCTCGCCGGCCGCCGCTATTACCAACCCACGCAGGAGGGCCGCGAAAAGCTGCTGGCCCAGCGCATGGACGAGATTGCCCGCATCAAGGAGTCGAAGAAGAGCGAATGAGTGATATCACTCGGCGGTCACTGCGAGCGTCTCCGAGAGACGCGCCAGCAGGTCGGCCGGATGCAGCGGCTTGCTCAACAGGGTGAAGTTGTGGCCCGCCGTGCGCGACTTCTCCAGCAGGTCGCGCGTCGCCGAGTGTCCACTGAACAGCAGAACCTTGCAATGCGGGCAACGCTCCACCAAGGTCATGGCGAGCTCCGTGCCGTCCATGCCCGGGTCCATCATCACGTCGGAGAGCAGCAGGTCCGGCGTCGCCGCGGATGCCAGTTCCAGCGCCTGGGCGGCGTTATAGGCCGTCATGGTTGAAAAGCCGTTCTTGCCCAGGATGATGGAGAGGGTGTCCGCGATCACGCGCTCGTCGTCCACCACCAGCGCCAAGGGCTTCTGCCTGTCCATCTCCGGAATGTAGTGGCCGGAGGGAACCTGGTTCAAGGGAACAACCTGAAATCGGTGAGAAGCAGAAAGCGCCTCAAAGTTGGGAAAAGTTGACATTGCGTCACCTCACTTGTCCCACCCTAATCTCGGCCGCGCAATACGGGTTAACTCGTTCTCATTCGTCCAAAATCTTTACGTCCGCCGCCAATGGCCCGTCGATTCTGGGTGACCTCACTGGCACCTCAAGCGCCGCTTATGCCGCGCTCAATGCAGCGTTTCCACTGCTTTAGGTGAAAATGTTGTTTGACGGGACAACATTTTCCGCTATGATCGCGTCTAGATTTCTACAGTGTCACGATAGCGTTAGGTTAGCGCGTCGTCAGCGGTCGTCTTCACTGGGGAGAGCTGTTCTCAAAGAAACCGGGCGACTTCCTATGATTGAGGCGGGGCAAGCACAGATGAAAGAGAAAGAACTGCCAAAGCTGGAACGGTTTGCGTCAATTCTCCAGGTAGATGTCCCCAAGGGACGCGACGGGAAGCACAGGATCATCATTCAGGAACTGCTGGACAGCATTGCGAGCTTGAAGGATGGTTCGGCGCTAAAGATTCCGTTGACGGACCTGCCCGACACCAAAGAAAACATCCGCTCGGCCCTCAGCCGAGCCACCAGACAGCGCGGCATTGAGATCGCCACGTCCAGCGACCATGATCATCTCTATGTCTGGAAGCCTATGGGGGAATAACCCCATCAAGCGAAGCGTGGCCTTCTCCAAGCGCACGCGCAATTAGATCGACACGCGCCGTTTGCGCATTCCCATCAACAGCCACAGTTCACAGATCCCCGAACCCACCAACGCCAGGCTCATCGGCTCGGGCGTTGGCGCAGGCACACCTGTGTCCACCGGGGGTATCGCCGTCGGCGGCAAAAACGATCCGAGAGGCGGCAGCGGCGTTACCTCTGCCACCTCGGTAGGCAGCGACGGGAAGCTGGTCTCCGTCTCCATGTTTGGCAGTTGAACCACCGGCGGCGGATCAATGCGCATGGTGTCGAAAAAGATCTTTTGCTCCACCGGCAGGGTCGGCACCTCGCAGGCAAAATCCACCTTTTTTACCTGTTCCTCACGCGTCATCACATACTTCGGGCGGTGTGCATTCGGATTCGGCTTCCAGTTGGGATGCTCGATGCGCCATGCCGCCCAGGCGTCGGCGGTAGCCTGGCTCACGCGGTTGCGGACCGGCTTGGTGACATAGGTACGGACAAACTTTTCGCAGGTCGCCGAGGCATGCACCGCCACCACACCAGCAGTTGCCGGGAGGAGGATGAAGAGGAAAGCGGCGAGTTGGAGGCGAATCCTGGTACTGCTCATTTGGGATCTCCCTCGATCTACGCGGCCCGCGCGTCGATGGGAACTCCTTCCGTCAAACTGCACGGATAGGAATGTAGATGCGCCAATCCGGGCGCAAAGTCGGCGAGCAGACGAAAGAGTAGGGTTACAGGTGACGTAGGTAACTTACGCGCACCCAGCGACTGGAGGTCGATCACTCCTATCGGCCAGGGTTGAAAGCGCATGACTTGATGAACCCCATTCTTCCAGTGCCGTCGCGTTACGTCAATCGGAAAACACAACACACGCAGCCCCGCGTGGCGGGACGCGTGAAACCGATTGTCTATGGACGCCCTTGTGAGCGCCTTGCAACTAGGCTATCGGCGGCTCCGCGCCGCGGAAATACCACCTTCGGTCAAGGGAGTTGCACAAGAGTAACCGCACCGGTGCCTGCGGACGGCACTCCCTGCGAGAGGGAGGAGCTTATTTCGTATCCCGTTCGATCGCGTTCAGTACGATCTGCTTGCTCAACAGTTCGGGCAGCACATCGGGCGGTGCGGCCGCGGCAGCCGGGTAGATGACGTAGGTTGGAACGCTTTCGCGGCCCAGAGATTGGAGCTTCTGCTCGATCACGGGGCCATAGTCGGTCCAGTCGGCCTTCATCGTTACGAAGTTGTTTTTCTTGAGCGCGGCCTCCACCTCGGTCCGCTTTAGAGCCAGCCGCTCATTCACCTGGCAACTGGCGCACCATGCCGCGGTGAAATCGATGAAGACGGGTCGCCCAGCCGCGTGCGCCGCTTGCAGCGCCGGCTCCGAGTACGGCTGCCACTGGACATCGAGATTCCCGGCGTAGTTCGCAGTGGAACCAGACGCGGAACTGCTTGGTGCGACTCTCGCCGGGCTGCCTGCGGCCTGCGCCGCGATCTTTCTCTGCTGCGACAGCGGAATCGCCAGCCCCGCCGCGATCAACGCTACCGCCGCAATCGTGCTGCCCCATTTCGCAGGCCAGCGCCCCAGCGCCCAGCCGGCAATCGCGACCAGCAGGAAGCAGCCCAGCAACAGCGCAATCTGCGTGACGCCGCCTTCGCCGCCCGCGCGTGCCGTCTCGATCTGTCCATAAACCCACGCCAGCAGGATCGCTGTCACGAAGAAGATGACCGCCGCCGCCTGCTTCAGGACCTCCATCCACGCGCCCGGCTTCGGCAGCAGTTTCGCCCAGCCCGGCTGCCAGCTCAGCAGCAGATACGGCGCCGCCAGTCCCAACGCCAGGGCGGTAAACACCGCAAACGAAATCAGGGTCGACTGCGCCAGCGCGAAGCCGATCGCCGCGCCCATAAAAGGCGCCGCGCATGGCGTCGCGACGACGACCGCCAGCACTCCGGTAAAGAAACTGCCGCCGAAGCCTTGCTTCTCCGCCAACTCGCCGCCCACGGAGGTCAGCGACAATCCGATGTCGAACATGCCAGTGAGCGAGAGCGCCAAAAAGAAAATCGCTGTAGAGAGGATTGAGAGAAAGACCGGTGATTGCAACTGGAATCCCCAGCCCACATGGCTGCCGGTTGCGCGGACGCCCAGCAGTACCGCGACAATCGCCCAGAATGAAACCAGAATCCCCAGGGCGTAGATGAGCCCATGCCGCAGCGCGTGATTCTTGTGCTCTCCGCCGGCATTCGCGGTCTGCACCAGCGCCAGCCCTTTGAGGAACAGCACGGGAAACACGCACGGCATCAGGTTGAGGATGATGCCGCCGACAAAGGCGAGTCCGATCGCGCCCCAGGCGGTCATGCTGGTTGCCTTCGCGCCGGGCGGGGGAGCAGGCCTGCCTCCGTGTGACGCCGCCCACACATCATTCACCTGCTCGACAGGCGCGCTTACCTCATACGATAAAGAATCCGACAGCCGCACAATCCCGCTCAGCTTCGGCGGCAGTGTCGCCAGGTCCGGCGACCGCTTCACAAAAACGCGCAGCCCATCCTTCAGCGGCTCGACGCCCTGCACGGCCGCATTCGCAATCACGCTCAGCGGTGCAGCGTCGCTCGCCGACGCATCCGTCGATGGCGCATCGGCGTAAGGGAAGAAGTCCGCATCCGTCGCGCGTTTGATCCCGCTCAGGGTCAGGGCGAAGCGCGTCGCGTCGCCGGTGATGGACACCTTCGCGCCGGAGGGCAGGGCTCGGGGCAGCAGCCCCATCGCTTCGCCGAGCGCGCCCAACCTGGGTTCCTGCGCCAGCGCGGAAGCGCCGGGCTGGACGTTCAGGTCGAGCCCCAGATGCGCCTTGCCCGGCAGGCACACGTTGGAGCACACCAGCCAACTCACCTGCGCATCCAGATGCGCTGGTCCAGGCTTTGCACTTGCCGGCGCGGAGATCGGGACCGGCAGCGCGACCTCATAGTCGTAGCCGAAGTCCATCAGCGGACCTACTGGCAGCTTTTCCGGGATGGGGAACTGCATTGCGCCCGCGCTGAATCCCGGCGGCATCGTCCACTCAATCTTCGGCGGTTCGCCTGCGTCACCGGGGTTCACCCAGTAGACATGCCAGTGCTCCTCCAGCGTGAGCACAAGCCCCACCATCTGCTGCCCGCCGGGCGCAATCGCCGGCCCCAGCGAAACCAGCTCCGCCGTCAGATGCTGCGCCTTCACCGGCCCCGGACCGCCATCGCCGACGGTCGCGATCTGCGCGCGTGCTACTCCGCCCAGCAGCAGCCCAAGCGTCAGCGCAGCAATCTTTCCGTTCTTTCTCACGCCTTCGATTGTAGTTTGTCGCGTAATGCAGGTTGTCAGCAGCATGTCGCCGCGTCACGCCCTGCCCTTAGTCTTGAACCTCGCACCTTGAACCTCGAAACTGGTTCACGCCCCTTCTCTTCGTCGATGCTCGATCATGATGCAGCGGTCCATCACCACGCGGATGCCGCCGGCCTCGGCTCGTTCCGCCGCTTCCGTGTTGACGATGCCTGCCTGCACCCACAGGTCCTTCAGACCCAACATCAGCATCTCGTCGACGATTGCCGGAATCATTGCAGGCACGCGAAACACGTTGACCACATCGGGCTTCACCGGCAGCTCCGCCAGCGACGCATAGCACTTTTCGCCCAGCACACTTTCTACTGACGGATTTACCGGCAGAATCCTGTAGCCGTGCTTCTGCATGTACGCCGAGACATAATGGCTCGGCTTCCCGGGATTGTCCGACAATCCGACCACGGCAATCGTGCGCGGCTGGCCCTTCAACACGCCCTCACCCAGCATCCCGTCAATCACTTCTGGTTCATTCATCTACTCGCATCTCCAGCGGGTCGGCAGTGCAACGTACAACGGAAAACGAACGACGCATCACTTCCAGGCCCCCAGCAGCCTTCGCACCATTACCAGCTCGCCGATGTGATACGCATTGTGGTCCGCGATCAATAACGCCTCGCGCAGCAGGTTCTGTCCCGTGCCCCAGCGGAACGGCTTTGCCAGGTCCGCACCTTCTTTCGTAATCAGCGCTCTGAATTTTGCGAGGTCTGCCTCAATCGCCGCGACAGACCGGTCCCAAGCATCCGGCGTCGGTGGCACAGGATTCTTGGGCCAATACGCATCCGGCCATGGCTTCTCTTTGTATCCGCCGGTCGGCGGCGCGGAAAACTCGACAATGTCCGCCTGCGAGATGCGGATGTGCTCCAGCAACTGCCAGGCAGAATACGGTAGCCCCTCGGGCACCACGCCGCGCAACGCTGACGGGAAATCTTTTGCCGCATCCTCAAACTTTGCATGCGCCTGCCCGCCATCCAGCAGCGCTTCCAGTTGCACGCGCAGCTCAAGACTCTCGCTTGCAGCCCTCTCTTGTTCACTTGCTTTCGTCATCTGTCGAACATCCCTTCACTCGCGCCGATACGCGTTCCTCCTTGGATGCGCCGGCGGCAAAAACAGACCACGGATTGACGCGGATCGTCCGGATCGGGAACCAAAGACGCCTCTTTTTCAATCCGCGTTCATCCGCGTAAATCCGCGGTCATCTTTACTCTTCTTCCGGGTCGGCAGCGGGCGCAGGTACACCACCCTCGCGCCGCATCTTCAGATAGCCGCGGATGAACGGCTCCAGCGCGCCATCGAGCACCTTGTCCACATCGCCGACTTCAACGCGCGTGCGCAGGTCTTTCGCCATGCGATAGGGCTGCAGCACATAGCTCCTGATCTGCGATCCCCACCCGATGTCCAGCTTCGCGTCTTCAATCTTCTTCGTGGCCGCGCGCTTCTTCTCCAGTTCGTATTCATACAGTTTCGAGCGCATCATCTTCATCGCGCGGTCCTTGTTCTTGTGCTGCGAGCGCTCGTTCTGGCAACCAGTCACCAGCCCCGTCGGAATGTGCGTGATGCGCACCGCCGAGTCAGTCGTGTTCACATGCTGGCCGCCTTTGCCGCCGCTCCGGTAGGTATCGATGCGCAGGTCTTCCGTCTTGATCTCGATGTTGATCGTGTCGTCGATCTCCGGGCTTACAAACACGCTGGCAAAGCTGGTATGCCGTCGTTTCGCGGAGTCGAACGGCGAGATGCGCACCAGCCGATGCACGCCCGTCTCGCCCGTCAGCAGCCCGAACGCATACTCGCCTGTCACCGTGAATGTCGCCGACTTGATGCCGGCCTCGTCCCCGTCCTGGATCTCGTTAATCTCCGTCCTGAAGCCCTGCCGCTCCGCCCAGCGCAGGTACATGCGCATCAGCATCTCCGCCCAGTCCTGGCTTTCGGTGCCGCCCGCCCCCGGATGCACCGTGACGATCGCGTTCATCGCGTCCATCTCGCCCGAGAGCATCGTCTTCGACTCGAGCTTCTCCGCGAACTCTTCGAGCGCCGGTATCTCGCGAGTCAGATCAGGCTCGGTTGCCTCGCCTTCCTTTGCCAGCTCAAAGTACGCCTCGATGTCGTCCGTGCGCCGCGCAAGCTCGGTGTCGTCCGCCAGCAGCGTCTCCAGCCGCTTGCGCTCGCGCATCAACGGCTGCGAGCGCGCGCCGTCGGCCCACACCGCAGGGTCGGAGATCTGTTGTTCGATTGTGTCCAGTTCGCGCTTCAGCCGCGCCGCGTCAAAGATACTCCCGCAGCTCGCGCACCCTGTCGCGGACCGGGGAGTAACGAAACTCCAGTTCATCCAGCATTCATCTAGTTTACGGTACTAAGCTTGCCCAAGCTGTTGAAGGCCCTCGATCTCTTCGCGGGAAACACCACGCAGCATCGCAGGTTGCCACAAATCGTCCGTCTCGGCGAAGCCTACATAAAATCCGAAATCCTGGGCAGAGACCGAAAACGCAGCGGTCGAATAAATCATCACTGCGCCCCGCTTTTGCACTTCAGATTCGCAGCTGAACCACACGAATATCGCATCGTTGTCTACATCTTCTATGCGACGTTTGAGGGCAACCTTGCTCGGGCATTCGATATGTAATGGCGACGTAATCGCAGTCTCTCCAAAATTGGGCGACGTGAATACACGCTCTGAGATAACACGGGTTGGAACGAAGGGCGGCACATGCAGATGCTGCTTATGGACGCCAATACCCATTCGTCGGCCAATGTATCCCCCAACGCTGAACTTCCCAGCAAAGCTGAGCCACTTCGGTCCAAACCAGTTGTCGATGCGAATCACATAAAGCCGCTTCGGCTGCTGCTCGTGTACCAACCCCGACGCGATGTTCTGCACAATATCGATGAATCGAGGCGCATCGCCGTCTTGCTGAGAAACGGACTCTGCCAGCACAGTTGTCACGTGGCGCCTCCAGGCAACACTCTCTCAGTATGCGCGCCCGGCCTCCTAACATAGAACCCCATCGCCCCGACCGCAAACCCAGCTTCCAGCAAGGGCTGCGCCATCGGGCTCTCGCCCACGCGCACGCCGTTTACGGTAGCGATCAGCAATCCGCGGCGCAGATTGGCGGACTCATCGCGCTCCGCGCGCACGCGTGCCACCAAAAACTCCGCCAGCGCACGCGCTACCTGGCTTCGCTCCGGTTCATCCTCTGGCAAAAACACCTGCACATTCGGATTTCCGCGCCGCAGATACATACCCAGGCAGCCATCGCACAAGACAACCTTCGCCCCGACGCTGCGGGTGAGGGAAGTGCTCGCATCGACATCGGGCCACTTCAGCAGTGCGCCATACGGATTCGCCGGATCGGTTGCCGCCAGCATCACCATCTCCATCGCTCCACTCTGCCGTTCCGTCCTCAGGGTCCGCAGCAACTCCACCGCCGCCGGCGGCGCAAACTGCGTCGCGCCCAGCTCCGCAACAAAATACCCGCGCCGCACCTTGCCGCTCTCCTCCATCGCCTTCAGCACGTCGTAGACCGCCGAAAAGCCGCCGGGGAGTCCCTCTGCATACGCGGTCTCGCGAAAGACCACGCCATAGCGCGTCAACAACTGCTGCGTCATCGCGTGTGACCAATTCGTCGCCGAGGCCGCACTACTCTCCGCGAACGCTGCCGCATTCACGCTCCACCGCCCCTGCGCCGCGGGCGGAGTCGTCCTGCGCGACCGAAATCCCGGTCCCTGCACATGCACCCGCTTGCCCGCGCGCTCCGATCGCGCCGTGTACGCCCGCAACGCGTGCATCGTGTCGTTCAATACCAACCCACGCCACGCCAAACCCCAAAGCGCATCAAGCGTCTCGCCCGGAAATCCTCCGCCCACGCTGTCATGTATCTGCTGAAAGAACGACGCTCCCCGCTCCCGCAAGAACTCAACAATCCGCTCCTCACGCTCACCACTGATGCCGTCATCCTGAGCGGAGCGAAGGACCCCTGTATTTGTCTTTAGATTCGGCGACCAGAGCGCCGCAAGCGTCTCCGCCAGATAAAGCCCAACCCGCCCATCCCGCTCCCCCAGCGGCTCCATCCCCACCCATACCACCTCGCCTGCCGCAATCAACGTGTCCAGGTCAGCAGGTTTGTAGCCGCTGATCCGGGCTGGAAGAATCTCCGTTTCCAAAATCGACGCCGGCACAGCCGCACCCTGCAGGCTCTCGATGGCATCGAGCAGCGCGTCCAACCCACGGCGGGGCTGCACCACGCCCTGCCATCGAGTGACCATGCGCGCCAAGACCCGCTGATCTACGGGTTCGACCTCCTTGCGCAGCCGAGCCAGCGATTTTCTGCGAATCGTCCGCAGTACCTCCACATCGCACCACTCGCGATGCACGCCGCCGGGCCGGAAGCCTCCCTCGGCAACGCGCCCCGCCGCGACCAATCCCTCCAGCAGCGATTCGGCCCGCGCCAGATCCATCCCAAACCGCTCCGCGCACTCCGCCGCCGTGAACGGCCCATGCGTCCGCGCGAATCGCCGCAGCAGGTCCGTCGCCGCATCCGGCACTCGCGCCAGGAACGCCTCCGGCAGTCCTCCAGGCAGCTTCACTCCCAGCGCATCGCGATATCGCCCGGCATCTTCCGCGGCAATCAGTCGCGTATCGTTCGCAACTTCTATCTCAACCGCCCGCTTTGCCCGCAGCAGCTTCTTCGCAAACTCCTCGCTGTCGCCCTCAATGCGCTTCTGTAACTCCGCGAGTGACAAATCGCCGATGCGCAGCAGCAGATCATGCACGCTATCGACGCCTCGTGCGCGATAACCCTCCGCCACCGCCTGCAATTGCTCTTCCGTCTCCTCGATCGCCCGCGCGTCCAGCAACTCGCGCAGGTCTGCATCACCCATCAGCTCACGCAACTGGTCCTGGTCGATGGAGAGAGCCTGCGCGCGTCGCTCGGCCAGCGGCGCATCGCCGTCATAGATATAGTTGGCGACGTAGCTGAACAGCAGCGCCGAGGCGAAGGGGCTCGGTTTCTGCGAATCCACCGTCCGCACGTTCAACGTCCCACTCTCAATGCCGCGCAGCACCTCCGCGAGCGCCGGCATGTCGAAGACATCGCGCAGGCACTCGCGATATGCCTCCAGCAATATCGGAAAACTCGCAAAGCGGCTCGCCACGCTGAGCAGGTCATACGCACGCTTCCGCTGCTGCCATAGCGGAGTCCGTCCATCCATGCGCCTTCGCGGCAGCAGCAACGCACGCGATGCGGCCTCACGAAACTTGGCGGCGAACATTACCGTCTGCCCCAACTGTGCCGTCACCAGCTCACTCGCCTCCGCCGCTGTCGGCAGGAACGGCGCAATCGCCGGCGGCTCCTCGGTATCGGGAAACCGCAACACAAAGCCGTCCTCGCTCCACATCAGTTCCACATCCGACGGTCCGCCTGCCGCGGCTACCTTCGCCGCCGCGGCCATCCCCCACGGCGCGTGAATGCGGCTGCCGAACGGCGTCAGCACGCATACGCGCCAGAAGCCCAGCTCATCGCGCACCCGCTCGATCAGCACGGTCGCATCATCCGGAATAACTCCTGCAGAACTTTCCTGGTCTGCCAGATAGCGCAGTAGGTTCTCCGCGGCATTCGCGTCGAGATCATGCTGCTTCACCAGCGCCGCGATGGCGACCGCCTGCGGCATTGCGCGCAGCTCGCGCACCAGCGCGCCGATGCGCCGCCCAAACTCCATCGGTCTTCCCGCGCGGTCACCATGCCAGAACGGCATCTTGCCTGCCTCGCCGGGCGCCGGCGAGACCAGCACGCGGTCCTGCGTGATCTCATCGATGCGCCACGCCGACGCGCCCAGCAAAAATACCTCACCGGCCTTCGACTCGAACACCATCTCCTCGTCCAGTTCGCCCACCCGCACCGGCTTGTCTCTCTCCCCTGAAAGAAAGACTCCGTACAGCCCGCGGTCCGGAATCGTGCCGCCATTCATGATCGCGATGCGCTTCACGCCCGTGCGCGGCGTCAGCCATCCGCGTTCACGGTCCCACGTCACGCGTGGCCGCAGCTCCGCAAATTCGTCCGACGGATATAGTCCGCTCAACATGTCCAGCACACCATTGAAGACGGCGCGGCTAAGCGCCGCAAATGGCGCGGCTCCTCGCACCATTTCGTACAGCGACTGATACGCGATCCCGGGGCCGGCGTCTTCGTCACCGCGCCGGGCGGTGCGCTCGGGCTCCGCCAGACCCATCGGCGGATGCGCGACGATCGCGACAATCTGCTGCGCCAACACATCCAGCGGATTGCGCAGGTACCGCGTCGACTCCACATGCCCCTCATGCATCGCCTGCGTCACCGCCGCACACGCCACCAGATCGGATCTGTACTTGGGAATCAAAATGCCATGCGACGCCGCACCCACCTGATGCCCCGCACGTCCGATGCGCTGCATCCCGCTCGCGACGGAAGGCGGAGCTTCGATCTGGATCACCAGATCGATTGCACCCATGTCTATCCCCAACTCCAGCGAACTGGTCGCGACCAGGGCCTTGATCTCGCCCGCCTTCAGCAGGTCCTCGATCTCCTTGCGCTGCGCAGCCGCCAGCGACCCATGGTGCGCGCGCGCAATTGGTTCCCCCGCCAGCTCGTTGATCGCAGCGGCCATGCGCTCCGCAACCCTACGCGCGTTCACAAAGATCAAAGTCGACCGCCGCCGTTGAATAATCTCCAGCACCTTCGGATACATGCTCTGCCAGATGGACGTGCGCTTCGGTCCTTCTTCCTTCTCCCCTTCCGGCCGAATGCTCAACCGTGCCATGTCCTCCACCGGAATCTCGACGCGCAGCTCCAGCTGCTTCCGCGCGCCCGCATTCACAATCGTCACCGGTCGGTAGCGGGTATCTCTCGTACCCTGCCCTTGAGGCCCATCATGGATAGCCGACGCCGGCACCTCATCCGCTGACTCGCTGACTTGCTGACTTGCTGACTCGCTTGCTTCGGTTCCACCCAAAAATCTCGCCACCTCCTCCAGCGGCCTCTGGGTCGCGCTCAGTCCGATGCGCTGCAATGGTCCGCCGCCGCTTGCGCGCACCAGCGCCTCCAGCCGCTCTAGCGACAGCGCCAGATGCGCGCCGCGTTTGGTCGGCACCATCGCGTGGATCTCATCGACAATGACGGTTTCAACCGAGCGCAGCATCTCGCCTGCCCGCGACGTCAGCATCAGGTACAGCGACTCCGGCGTGGTGATCAGAATGTCGCCCGGATGCCGCAGGAACAGCGCGCGCTCCTTTGCCGGCGTATCGCCGGTGCGCATCGTGATCTGAGGAATGCGAATATCAACGCTATCTTCGCGCGCCATCGCGGCGATGCCTTCGAGCGGCCGCTGCAGATTCTTCTCCACATCTGCGGCCAATGCCTTGAGCGGGGACAGATAGACCACACGGCATCCGCGAGTTCCACCGATCTCGGGTTCCGCAAACACCAGCCGGTCCAGACACCACAAAAACGCGGCCAGCGTTTTGCCGGTGCCGGTGGGCGCAAGAATCAGCGTGGACTCGCCGCGCGCAATCGCGGGCCAGCCTTCCCGCTGCGGCGCAGTGGGTTCGCCCAATGCCTCACGAAACCATTTTTCTGTAATCGGATGAAAGAGTCCCAGCGCAGCGCCGGCCCCTTCCGCCTGCGCATCGGCCGTCGTCCCTGCGCCAGCGGATGTCCTGCTCCGCCCTGGACTCGACTTCCCGCGCGGCGCCATCCCAGCAGGATAGATGCTTCATGTGGCAACTGCGTGCCGGCGCCTCAATGAACCGGTTTTAACTCTTCCCGGCCTTCCGATAGAAACAGCATCCGCTCACATACTCCGGCTCAAAGAGATCCGTCGAATCTTCCGCCTGCTCCGCCTGCCCCAGCACCAGCACGCCGTGCCGCGCCATCCTCCGGTGCGCGACCTCAAAAGCTGCCGCCCGGTCCCGCTCCGGCAGAAACAACAGCACATTGCGCATCAGCACAAGATCGAACTGCTCCGTATCCGCATTTGGATGGCACACATCGGTTTGGCGGAACTCGCACATTGCGCGCAGCTCCGGCACGACTTCCCACTCTTCTCCGTCGCGCACGAAATAGCGCACCAGCAGACGCGCCGGGAGCCCGCGGTTCACTTCTGCGCGGCGGTATCGGCCGCGCCGTGCATACTCCACCGCGTCGTCCGCAATATCGGTGGCAACGATCCTTATGCCCCACTCCGTCAACTCATCCGCCAGATTCTCTCGCAGCAACATGGCGACGCTGTATGCTTCCTGCCCGGTGGAGCAGGCCGCGCACCACACGTGCAGTCTGCGCGTCGCGCCATTCGCTTCAATCAGTCGCGGCAGCGCCGATTCACGCAGGGCATCGAACACTTCGCGGTCCCGAAAGAATCCAGTTTCATGCAACGCCGTCGCACCCACGGGTGCGCCGCGCCCCCGGCCGCCCACATCTGAGTGCAAGCCCGCAAAGTTCTCCACGCCTGTCATGCAGCCAGCCCCATCATCGCCAGTTTCTCGCGCAGGCTCTCTGACGTGAACGGCTTCATCAGGAACTCATTTGCGCCATACTCCAGCGCGCTTTCGATAAACGCATGGTCCGACTCCGTCGTTACCATCATCACTTTCATCTCCGCTCCCAACCGGGCATCGCGCAGCTCCTTCACGCATTCCAACCCTGTCATCCGCGGCATGTTCACATCCAACAGCATGAAATCAAACTCGTCGCTTACGGCGCGCAGCATGTCCAGAGCCTCGCATCCATCCCCGGCCTCGGCGCATTGCACGCCTAAACGTTCCAGCAGTTGCCGCAGGTGCGCGCGCATGAACCGCGAATCGTCCACAATCAGCGCTCTCATCCGGCACCTGCGTGGCTCGCCTTGACGTCGCCGCCAAACAGCCCACTCCTGGCCAGTTCCAGTGGCCTCATCCGCTTCGCATCCAGTCGCACCATCAGACAAGTCTTCATCTGAACCACCCCGTCGAAGAACGCCTCCCCGCGCGGGTTCAGCGCGATCGGGTTCCTCTCTATCGCATTCTCTGCAACACTCACAACTCCGCCCACCTCGTCGACCATCAGGCCGAAGCGCTCGCCGATCTTGCTATCCTCTAACACGAGCACGCGATCCCTGCCCGCATGAAGGCCCGACCCGAGCAAGGTCCGCAGGCTTACCGCCTCCAGGACCTCGCCGCGATACGTCAACACGCCCGCGATATGGGCCGGCGCCAACGGTACCTGCTGCGGCACGGAGTTTCCCAACACCTCCCGGATCGCACGCGTATCGATACCGTACAGTCCTGCGCCCGCGCGCACGGAGCACAGTTGAATCGCCGTATCCTTCGTCTCTGGGCCTTCACCTGCTGCCATCTTCATGCCACTCCCTCGAGCACCGCTTGTCTCGGGCCTGCATGCTGCCTCTGCTCCATGGCAGACCTTATGCCGAAGCTCCGATGTACGGTGGTGATTCGTTCCTTCACACGCACCAGCGGACTCGCGCAAAGTGCCGCATTCTCCGGCAGCAACTCACCCGGGCAGACATCCACCACGCGCCTTACCACTACGCCAACTCTGCGTCCCTCCGGCGTTGCGCAGATCAAAACCGTCGCCGATGCAGTCTTCGCCGCGCGTAGCTCGCTCAACACCCCGCCCTCGTCTTCCAGCGCGATTACATCGCCGTCATACTGCAGCACGGGCTTGCTGTCCGCATCCTCGACGTCACGTAACGGCACCGTCGCAATCCGTTCCACCGCGCTCAGTGGGACTGCCATGCGCGACGCAGCGTCGCCACCCGCGCGATCGCTGCGCTCATACACCACCATCGCGCTCTCCATCGCGTTCGATTCGACGCCGATTCCCGCGGTTTCTTCGCTCGCATACGCCACCGTCCCTGCAATACCCGCCCGCCGATCCTCCTCCGCACTGGGCAGACCGGCGCGGTCACCAATCGCAGCGGCATCCAGGATCATCGCGAGCGCGCCATTGCCCAGCACCGTTGTTCCTGCGTAAACGCCAATCTCGCGCAGCGCCGGCGGCAACGGTTTCACCACAATCTCTTCCGGCGGTCGCAATCCATCCAGCACCAGCCCGAAGCGGCGGCCTTCAGGATCCAGCACGGCGATGTAGAGACCTTTTCCGCGCGTAACTTTTGCATCCTTTGCGGTCTCCAATTCATGCGGCGCGCTATCTTCCAGCTTCAGCACGCCTCCCAGCCGCACCAGCGGCAGCAGACGATCGCGCAACCGGTACAACTCCGTCGTGCCGATACGCTCCACTGCGCTCTCC
The DNA here is from genome assembly GCA_035552995.1 of Acidobacteriaceae bacterium. GTDB lineage: Bacteria > Acidobacteriota > Terriglobia > Terriglobales > Acidobacteriaceae > Edaphobacter. The sequence goes on from DATNEM010000202.1 coordinate 21,493, forward strand.
GCCTCCGCTGCCGGCACATGCACCAGCTCCACCAGAGAAGCTTGCGGCAGCGCGAAGCTCTGCCCCGAGCACTCCACCACCAGCGCAGGCACAATTGCCAGGGTCAGCGGCACGCGCAGCCGCAGCGTCGTTCCCAAGCCTGCGCGCGATTCCACCTCAACGCGGCCGCCCGCTTGCTCCACGTTGGTGCGAACCACATCCATGCCCACCCCGCGGCCCGAAACGCTGGTGATCTCTTTCGCGGTCGAAAACCCCGGCGCAAAGATCAGCTGCTGCGCCTCGCGCTCCGTCATCGCCGCCGCCGCTTCCGCCGTCGCCAGTCCCCGTTCTACCGCTTTGGCCAGGACCCGTTCGGTTGAAATGCCCGCGCCGTCATCCGTCACCTCAATCACTACCGCGCCGCTCTGCTGATACGCCTTCAGCCGCACTACGCCTTCGCCCGGCTTGCCCGCGCGCGCCCGCTCGGCCTCGGGCTCAATCCCATGGTCCACGGCGTTGCGCACCGCGTGCGTCAACGGATCGCGCACAGCCTCCAACAGGCTCTTGTCCAGCGCAGTGTCCTGGCCTTCGAACTCGATTCGTACCTTCCGCCCGCAGCGCTGCGCCAGGTCACGGACCATGCGCGGAAACTTCGCGAACAGATGTCCCACCGGCTGCATGCGCGCTTGCATCACACTCTGCCGTAACTCCGCCGTTACGCCGTTCAGCCGCCGTATTTGTTCCGCGTACCCGCTATCTCCCGGCTGGCACTGCAGCATCCGGTTGCGCGTCAGCACCAGGTCGCCTACCAGATTCATCATCCGGTCCAGCGCCTCCACCTCCACCCGCAGGGTGCGGTCGGTGTCACCCCCCCTCGATCTCCCCGGATTGGGCTTGTCATTCTGATCCCGCACGGCGGGAGAAGACTCCCCGCACTTCTGCGCACAGCGGGAATCCGTATCGCGAGAAGGCCTGGAATTTCCCCGGCGACCGCCCTCCAGCTCCTTCATCCACGCAATCAGCTCGCGGTCGTCGTCGTCATGCCGTTCGCCTTCCGAGCCGCGCGTCTCAATAATCTCCAGGACGGTCTGCAGCCCATCGCGCAGCTCCAGCAGCCCGCTGATCAACTCGCTCGATACCGCAATCCGCCCATCGCGCAGCGCGGCCAGCAGGCTCTCGCCGGCATGCGCCAGCGTCTGCAATCGTCCGAAGCCGAGAAAGCCCGTTGTCCCTTTGATTGTGTGAACTACGCGGAAAATCTCGCCTACCAGATCACTGTCGCCATGCCGCTGCTCCAACTCCGTCAGGCACAGCTCCATCCGCTCGAGCCCCTCGCGGCTTTCG
>DATNEM010000203.1:0-8095 GCA_035552995.1 Acidobacteriaceae bacterium
GCCTGCACCAGAGCCTCCGACACAAGCCGCTGCGAAACAACCGGCATCGTCACCGGCTGCACCCACGCCTGCGCGGGAGACTCCTGCACCGGCGGCGCCGGCGGCGATCCAGCTGGCGCAGACCACGCATCAGCAGCAGACCCTGATCCAGCCCGACGCGCCGAAGGACCTCTTGCTGCAACATCCGACACCGGTGCCGCTGGTGATGATGTGGGCGCAGCATCCGCCGCCAACGCCGGTCGCGGCGCCGCCGCCCAAGCCGGTGGTTGCGAATATGCATTCGTCGATTGCGCAGCCAAACCGCGAGGCAGCTCCGGCGCAGATCAATCTGTCTTCGACGAACTCCCCAACCGCGATGCCCATATTTACCGCGGGAACCACGTCGCCGGTGGTGGTGCGCGGACCCGATCCGGTGAAGCAGATGCCGACGGTGGCGGCGGAATCGAATACGCCGCCCGCGCCGGTGCGCATCATCTCGCTGTCGGACCGCCAGCAGGTGGAGGGGCCGGTGGCTGTACCGCTGGCCAATGCGAGCGCCAAGCCTTCCAACTCGCAGTCACTGACGGCAGGGAAGGCGGAGAACGGTGCCGGTACAGGACGCGGGAACGCCGCTCAGGCGCCGGGCAATGCGCAGAGCGCAGGCGCGACGGAGAAGCAGGGAACTGGCGCGGGTGCAGGGCAGGCACGGCCTTCCGGCAACACGGGAACGAAGGGTGCGGGCGCGGGTGGGGCGAACGGCCCGGCTACGGTGGCCAATGCTACGGGACCCTCCGGCGGCGGGCCGGGCATAGGCTCGGAGAACTCTGCCGCGGTGAAGAAGATCACGCTGCCCAAGGACGGCAAGTTCGGCGTGGTGGTGGTGGGCTCGTCGCTCGCCGATCAGTATCCGGAGACGGCGGCAATCTGGGCCGGGCGGTTGGTGTACACAGTGTATCTGCACGTGGGCATGGGGAAGAGCTGGATTCTGCAGTATTCGCTGCCGGCCGGCACTCCGTCAGCGGCGGCTGGGGTGCGTCCGGATGCTCCCTGGCCGTATGACCTTGTGGTGCCAAAGCTCGATGCCGACGACTACGGCTCCGATGCGCTGATGGTGCATGGCTTCGTAAATGTCTCCGGGAAGTTTGAGCGGCTGAAGATGGTGCTGCCGCCGGAGTTCGCGCAGTCGAAGTTTGTGCTGAATTCGCTGGAGCAGTGGCAGTTCCGAGCGGCGCAGCAGAACGGCCAGCCGACGCCGGTTGAGGTGCTGCTGATTATCCCCGGGCAGGATGAGTAGGGAGAGCTTGCGCTATTGCACCAGCGCGACCTGGCGGACCTTGATAAATCCATAGGGCAGCAGGTTCATCTTGATGGCGGCGGTACTGCCGTTTAGGTTCAGGTCGCTCACAATGATGTCGCCCTGGGTGATAGTGGAGCTGCAAGGATTTCCACCATAATTCACATACTGCACGTGGTTTGGATAGTCCGCGTCAGACTTGTTGTTCATGATCGCAGTCGTGTTCGTCATGTAGATCGTCCCCGTCACCTGGAAGCACCCTGTGCCTTGTCCCAGACTCAACTGCCCACCTTTTGACGGAGACTTGCCGTTCTGGTAATGGGCCTCTGCGTTTCTGTCCTCCCAGAAAGCGATGTTGTAATAGGGTGGCCCGGGAACCGTTTGTCCATTGACGACCTGTGTCGGCGTAGGACCCACGAATGAGATGTTGTTGCCCGTCGTGATATTGAATCCACCAGTCGCCGCGAAGCCGCTTGCGTCTTTGGCGCCGGTATCGTAGAACAGCACGCCGGTTCCCGTGTCGGTATCCGCCGCGCAGCCGACGCACATCGCGCTGAAGTTGGCGCCGCCGCCGCTCTGGTTTGTCAGTGTTAATCCTCCGCCGTCGAGGTAATAGAGGCCCGGCTTGAAAATGAGATAGGTATTGTTTTTTGCGCTGCTGATTCCGCCCGAATAGTAACCCGGCGAGTATTCTGTGCAGCCACCACTGTACGTGCATCCGTCGGTTCCGCTTGGAATATTTATCGGCGTGGGAGTTGAGCCTCCCGGATTCGTCGGAGGCGATACGCCTGCAAATGGATCCTGTATGGGCGAGGAGGTGATGTACTTACCCGTCGTTCCGGTATTTACCGGGCAACTGCCGCCAGGGCAGCCGGCAGTAGCTGCCGACTCGCCGCCGAATACACCAAAGTCCGCGCCAGTTCCGGCAGTGCAGTTGCCGGTGGTATCGTTTGGTCCAGCATGGGATAGATCGACTGTGACACGGCCGTCATAGCCGGTTGTACTAACGGAATTCACCTGCACACTCTGGGTGGGGCCGCCGCAGATCGTAATCGTAGGATTTCCGTTGCCGGTAAGCGACTTTGCATTGTTTGGATCGGTGACAACCAATGGCGTGGGCGAGACAATCTTGACGATTGCGGCCGATGCAACAGCAGTTGCGGTGGATGACGTCGGCCCTGCAAGCCTGACAAGGAACGTGGAAACTGGCCTGGAGATCGTAGCCTGAACCACACTCACCGGATCGGTCGTAGCGTCCGATACAGGTATTGTGCTCAGACTGGCCGGCAGGTCATTGGCGTTATAGAACTTCAGCGTGACGGTGTCGCCGCTGGCGCTGGAGAAGCCGTTCAGGCTGGCATACTTGCACGGCGTTGCGGCTGTGTTGGTGGAATCGCAGGTAAATGTGCCCCCGTCGCTCGGCTTAAATCCGGCCTTGGCGACAGTGGCGGTTCCATCGAAGATGCTCATGATGGCGGCCTGGGCCACCGCATCCGCGGTTCGCTGGGCCATCGTCCGCTGCGAATACAAGTGGGAGCCGTCAATGCCGAGACCCACTGCCGCGATCAGAAAGAAGCTCATCGCTAGACCCACCAGAATGATGGCCTGGCCATCTTCCTCACGCTTCAAACGCTTGAGCATGTGCATGGCAGTCCTCCTAGAAAACGATGACACCTTCACTGGTAGCACCCATCGATACATTCAATTTGGAACTGAACCAGCTGATAAGCGGGTCATACGTATAGCTGACCTTCACGTCTACCCGAGATCCGGGTTTGGTGGCGCTATCGGGCAAGGTCAGCACGGTGGTCACATTGCTGCCGTGAACCAATCCTGTTGAAGCAAAATTCTGCACCGTAGTTGCCAATCCGTCTGTACAGGGGCTGCACGCGGCAACTGCGGCGGAACTGTCACTGCCGTGCACGATGGCATAGCGGACGCCTGCCCGGGCGGCATCGTTGAGCGCGGTATACACCAGCACCATTCGGGCCATCTCTACAACGCCCAACAGAACAATGACAAACAGGAAGGCGACCATGCTGAACTCCACAAGCGTGCCGCCGTGCTCATCCGATTTGGCGCCTTGCGGGAATCGCAGTCTCATTGCAGTAACCTCATCTGGGCCGTCTGCGTGATCGTCGTAGGCGGGATCGTCAGATGGACACCGAGTTTCGGGAACGAAAATGCAGAGATAAATGGCACGTACGTGTATTGCACTTGAACTTCGACCACCGTGTAAGTGGTCGATTCCGGATCGGCGGCCAGAGTCAGACTGCAGGCGGTGTTCGTCGTGCCAAATACGATGGCCGAGCTCCCCGGCGCCCTCTTGCATGCCGTTACCACCACGCTGCCGCTGTTCGGCAGGGAAGCCACATCGTTTGTGATAACCGAGTTGAGGGTCGAAGAAGTTGCGATGGCGGGATGCCCGGCGGCCGCTCCGCCCAGAGCCGCATAATTGGCTCCTGCGCGCGCAGCGTCGGAGACGGTGATCCATGCGTAGAAGAAGCCGCCGAAGTTCACCACATTGAGGATCAGCAGGAAGATAAGCGGCAGGGCCAGGGCAAACTCGATGAGCGACTGGCCTTTCGTGTCGCCGATTTTGCCTTCGCCCAGGTGATCCATGAAGCTCTTCATGCGCTTTTTATTGATCATGGGCGCGGGCATGCCGGCGAGCTGCTGCAGCTCCTTCTCCTTCTCCGGCAGAATGAATTCAAACGCCACGCCATCGTCTCCTGTGCGAACTACTCTTGCGTTGACTGCGATCGCGCGTTGCGGGTCCTCCGCGCTGACTGCAGTGTGCTGCAACGTCATCGCCAGCACCGTGCCGGGATACCAGCGGTGCTCGGTCAACAGATACAGGCCACTGGGGCTGGCATCGCGTACGGGGTGTGCGACCGGACTTGCGCCGTCCCAGTAGTACGCGACCAGAGGCAGCGACTTCCGCCGCCGTCCCTGGCGCCGCTCCTCCGACAGTAGCCAATCCAGCCATCCCTTACCCGGCGCCATCTTTCCTCCGTGCAGCGCTCAGCTTATGCCCGCGGCCCGCGGCATTTCGCGTCCCAGCCACTCTTCCATCTTCTCGGCCACGCAGATGAGCAACTGGTCGCCCACCTGCGTTTGCGAGGAGTAAATGGTGTGCGGCGCCAGCTCCAGCACGCTTTCCGACTGCGAACGCAGCGGCGCGATGCGGAAGGTAGGGAAGTGCTCGACGAGATGGATTACGCGATAGTTCGCATCGAGGTAGATGAGATCGAGCGGGACGAGCACGCCCAGCGTATGCACGCCGCTGGACGGCACGACCCAGATCCCTTCGTCGGAACGAAGATGCATGCGGCCGATCAGCCCCCGCAGCCGCGCGAACGTGGTGTTCGCGGCGGTCACGCCGAGACTGAGAAAGCTCTCGCGGGTCTGGTTGTATACGCAATACTTCTGTCGTTCCATAATCTCCATGCGTCCATAACATCGTTTGCCGGACGAAAGCAGGATGTCCGGCAAATCTGCTGGCATCGTCGAGCGGCCTCCTGTCCGGGAGTGAACCGAGAGGGAACAACCCGACGGGAGTGCCCACGGTACTAGCCGCGTGCACCCTCAATCGAGTGCTGCAATATGGACCTGCCTACTGCACCCGGGTACGGCGGCGCTGGATGAGGAACAGCAGCACAAGAACGAAACATACGCCGGCGACAATTCGGATAATCGTAAGTGAACTCACGTCGAATCTCCTTTCTTCTTTAACGTAGATATGTTTTAAACGCTTCGGACATCAAAATCATTTCGGGGCCCAGGGTAACCAGAAAAAGCGATGGAAAGATAAAGAACACCAGTGGGAAGACAAGCTTCACGCTGGTTTTTGCGGCTTGCTCTTCGATGGTCTGCCGCCGGTGAGTGCGCAGCGTCTCGGAATGAACACGCAGGGTCTTGGAGATGCTGGTTCCCAGTTGCTCCGCCTGGATCAGGATCGTCGCGAGTACCCGTACCGCGTCCACGTCCGTGCGGTCGGCAAAGCTTTTCCAGGCATCGGAGCGTGGTTTGCCGGCCCGCTGTTCCAGGACGAGGACATCCAGTTCGTCGCTGATGTCGGGATAGGCAAGCTTCAATTCATCGGCTGTCCGCGCGGTGGCCTGGTCGATGCTGAGGCCTGCTTCGATACAAATGACGAGAAAGTCGAGCGTGTCGGGAAGGGCGCGGCGAACTCTTTTTTGCCGGGATTTGATGCGTCGTCCCAGCCAGAAGTCGGGCAGGAGGAAGCCTATTCCGAGTGAAGCTGCGATCGCAAAGAACGGGGCAGAACTGATGAGGCCGGTGGCCAATGAAATCAGCAGGAGCGCGATCGGCGTGATGACCTTGACGCCATAGAAAGTCCGGATAGCCGAGTCGTTACGGTAACCGGCCCTTACCAGGCGTTTGGCGACGACAGATTTCTCGGTCTCGTTCTTGGGGATAATGCGGTCGAATGTTCCTACGATGTCGCCGATAGAACTGCCCGTCTGCTGGATGGTCCCGAGCAGTGCGCCTCGCTTTGGCCGCAAGGTCACTACATCGGAGATGCGCTGCAGCATGGCCTGCCGATAGAACAGCAGCATGAGGCCGCTGGCCAGCAGCGCGAATACTACGACAAAGCAGAAGATCGCAATTCCCATTGTTTCCTCGTTACACTTCCATGTTCACGATCTTGCGAATGACCAGCCCGCCTATGATCGTCATCACTACGGAGGCAACCATCAACTCCTGCCCGAGTTTGCGGGTCCAAAGAACACTCATGACAGTCGGGTCGACGATATACAGGGCGATGCCGAGCCCCAAAGGTAGCAATGAAAGGATCCACCCCGTAAGCCTGCCCTGCGCTGTGTGCACCCGGACCTGTCGCTTCAGCTTGAAGCGCTCGCGAATCACCGTCGCGGTTTTCTCCAGGACTTCGGCGAGATTGCCGCCGCTCTCTTTCTGGACCAGGATGGCAGTGCATGCGATTCTGAGATCCTGCGATGGCATACGAACCACCAGGTTTTCCAGCGCTGTGCGCAGCTCCAGGCCGTAGTTCTGCTCTTCAAAACAAATACGGAACTCTGTGCCGATGGGATCGGGGGACTCCTGTGCCACCAGGCGCAGTGCTGCAATGAGGCTATGACCGGCCCGCAACGCGCTCACCATCAGATCCAGCGCATCGGGCAACGCCTGCTCGAACGCATTGAAGCGTTTCGCACGCCGAAACCGAACATACGCAATGGGGATATAAGCGCACACCAGGCCGATGACGATGCCGAAGATTGCATTTCCGGTCCTCAGATGCACCAGATAACCGGGGACCATGAAACACGCGACCATCGCGAGCACGAGGACGCCAACTGTCCAGTGCACGTCGGCCTGGTGCAGCAGCATACGCAGCCGCGGGGCGATTTCCATCCGCTGCAGCCAGCGGTTCATCCAGGGGATGTTGCTGAGGTGCTCGTCTTTCCGGATATCGACGGATGTTTCCCGCGGCACCGTCACATTGCTGGACAGGGCAGACTCCAAATGTGCGAGCGTCTGCTTGGAGCCGGCAGATTTATCGCTTCCGGCAAACAGCAACAGCGCGATTACCGCGAAGACGCTGACAAAGACAATGATCGCGAGCAACATAACTTTTCCAGGCCTCAGCCGACTTCCATGGTCTGCTCAAACAGGTTTTGCGGCAACACAATTCCCGCGATACGCAGCCGCTCCAGGAACTTGGGGCGAATATGCGTCGGTTCGAATACGCCAACTACCTTGCCATCCGGCCCGACCCCCTTCCGGTTGAAGCGGAATATCTCCTGCATACTAATGACGTTCTCATCCATCCCCGTGATTTCCGAGATGCTGGTGACTCTGCGCGAGCCATCGCTCATGCGAGAGACCTGGACCACAACGGAGATAGCCGACGCGATTTGCTGCCGCACGGTCCGTTCGGGCAGGTTCAGATTGCCCATAGCCACCATTGATTCCAGCCTGCCCAGGGCATCGCGGGGCGTATTGGCATGGATGGTGGTCATCGACCCTTCATGGCCGGTGTTCATGGCCTGAAGCATATCGAAGGCTTCTTCTCCGCGGACCTCGCCGATGATGATGCGGTCGGGACGCATACGCAGGCTGTTGATCAGCAGTTGGCGTTGCCGTACAGCACCCTGGCCCTCGATGTTGGGAGGACGGGTCTCGCAACGCACGATGTTTTCCATGGCCAGCTGCAGTTCGGCGGCGTCTTCAATGGTGACGATGCGCTCGTTCTTCGGGATGTACTGCGAGAGCATGTTCAGCAACGTCGTCTTGCCGGCGCCGGTGCCACCCGAGATGAGGATACTGATGCGCGCGCGGACCGCGGCGGCGAGGGTCTCCATCATCTCCGGCGAAATGCTTTTCAGTTCCACCATCTGACTGGCCTGCAAAGGCCCGGTGCCGAATCGGCGAATGGAGATGGCCGGACCATCCAGCGCGAGGGGCGGAATGATCGCATTGACACGAGAGCCATCCGGGAGACGCGCATCCACCATCGGTGTCGATTCGTCCACTCGGCGGCCAACGCGGGACACGATTCGGTCGATGATTTGCAGCAGGTGGCGATCGTCACGGAACGACGCGTTAACCCGCTGCAGCAGCCCGCGGCGCTCGATGAAAACATGGTCGCGATCGTTAACCAGGATGTCCGATATGGTGGGATCGTTCAGCAGCGGCTCGAGCGGCCCCAACCCGAAGACCTCGTCCAGCAGGTCATCCTGCACCCTTTCCTGCTGTTCGTAGCTCAGTGGCACGCGCTGGCTCACGATGATTTCGTGGATCATGCTGGCGACGGCCTGCCGCGCCTGGCTGGAG
>DATNEM010000204.1:0-8194 GCA_035552995.1 Acidobacteriaceae bacterium
GATCACAATCACCAACCACCGTCATCCTGAGCGGAGCCGTCCCGCTTGGCGGGACGGCGCAGTCGAAGAGCCTGCCCTGAGCGAGTCCTGAGACGAATCGAAGGACGAGTCGAACGGGACCCCGACGCTCTTCACATCACCACTGCGGATCGAACCGTTCTAACCGGAACTTCCGCGCTCGTCATTCTGGAGCGAAGCTCCAGAATCCGCGTATTTGCATTTTGCCTCTGAGATAGGTCCGGGCTTCAGAGGGTGCTGAAAAAGTCGAGATGATCATATTTTGGGAGTAGCAGCGGGCTTCAGCCCGCGGTAAAGCAATGCAAAATCAATGCGGCTTTAGCCGCGGGTTCTTCCTCATCCCGTGGAGTCGCACTTTTTCATCACCCTCTTCAGCCCGGACATCCAGCATCCCCCGAACCCTGTCATCCCGAGCGAAGGCGCGGGCGTCAGCACGCGCCGGAGCCGAGGGACCTGTAGTGTCTTGCTTTTGAGAGGACTAAACCGAGTCTCTCGGTGCTTTTCGAGATGGAGCGCTTATCCTTGCTCAATGACTAGACCCTGGGATGAGCCCGATTTTATTGAGCTAGCGCGGTTGCATTTCGGGAACGGTTTCCCGTCAGGGTCGATGCTCCCTCATATCGAGGCTTTCGCGAAAGAAGCCTTTGAGCACTATGAAGGCGCAACTGTAGAAGGCAAAGCTTATTTTGACGATTGGTTATCGAAATTCTACGAGACCTTGGCTAGCAAACTGCAAGAAGCTCCAGATGGACCTGATGTCAGAAAAATGAAGCGCACTGTCGCGCTCGGCAGGAAGAGACATTTTGAAGCAAAGAAGTTCATTGACTACTTTCCAACCATCCTCCAAAAAGAAGACAGCTTAGTGGATGAGGCTGTGCTCGTTCTCAGCAAAACTCTTCAGTGTCTTTTCGACATTTTGCACGATGCAACTCAGGATTGTCAGGGCGGGCCCGCGAAGATAGCTATTCTCGGTCTTTCATACTGGCTGTTTGATGAGCTTACTGTCGCGCAGTACCTCGCACGACGCAACTATTCGACACTTGCATACACGCATCTACGAAGTGTTATGGAAATTCTGGACAAGATTGAGCTATTCACGCGAAGACCCGAAAATGCTGAACTATGGGCGTCAGGCGATGAGCGTGAAGTATGGAAAAAGCTGTCTCCCCCTAGAGTTAGAGAGTTGCTAGGCAGAAATAGCCTTGATCCTGTCTATAGACACTTTTCGGAAGAGGGTTCACACTCAACTTTCACAGCAATGAGGCAGCGGCTGAGAAATCGGTCCGACACCGCTGGAAAAGCTCAAAAGATCGCGATCATGATTGGCGGCATGAAGGACCCGGCTCGCCAGATGAGCATTTTGATTTACTGCGTCCAACTGGCTGGACAGGCGATCATCATGGCTGAGCGAGCGTTTTCTGACCGGCTTCACGATGCAGACATTGCGAACATGGTGACGCAGCTGACGGCTGAAACGAACGTCTTTTACGGTCACTTCTTCGACACCTTCGACCGCTCATCGTCGAATATCGAGCCGCTCGTGATCCAGCTTGCGGTATTGCAGAGGATGCGTGATCGTGGAGAAATCTGAGCATCATCTTGCAGGGGTTTCAGGTTTCTGTGGCCCTTGACACCCCGGCGTACAATTAAAGAAGAGCCAGCACAGAATCCACCAGCCTCAGGATTGTGTCCCCTCGACTCCAGACTCCAGAACAGTCAGGCATAACTCCAATGAAATCAAGATCTCTGGGATAAGCCGTTTGTTTTCAAGATCCAGATTTATAAATCGTTTGCTTTCTAGATTTTGCAAAATTGATAGGGGGGAGGGGGGGTACACCATGCGCCGGGCTTTCGCAGCATCCGCAACCACGGAAACCGCCGCAGCGCACCAAAGCCTTCCCTTCGCTGCAGGCCGTCAAATCCGCACCTTAGCGATGATATGCAGGCGCTGGCTCGCTGACTCGCTGACTTGCTCGCTTCTTCTGCTTCTCACCGCCTGCGCGCCGCCGCGCGGCTCGCACATCGTCGTCGGCGCGAAGAACTTTACCGAGCAGGTCGTCCTCGGCGAGCTCCTCGCCCAGGAGATCGAAGCCGTCTACGCACAAGAAGGACATCCCGAGCAGAAAGTCGACCGGCGCTTCTACCTCGCCGGCAGCTACATCTGCCAGCAGGCGCTGACCTCCCGCCGCATCGACGCTTACGTCGAATACACTGGCACCGCCCTCACCGCCATCCTCAAGCAGCCGCTGCCAACTCAGCACGATCCCGAGCAGGTCCTCGAGACAGTCCGCGCGCTCTATGCCTCGCGCTATCACGTCCGCGTCGCCCAGCCCCTCGGCTTCGACGACACCTTCGCCATGGTCGTCCGCGGCGACGACGCCCAGCGCCTGCACCTGCACACCATCTCCGACATCGCGAAGCTCGCGGACTCCACATCTCAAGGTCGCAATGCATGGCGCCTCGGCGTCGGCTATGAATTTGAGTCGCGCCCGGACGGCCTGCCCGGCCTGAGCGCCGCCTACAACCTGCACTTCTCTGCCCTGCGGACGATGGATTTAGGTCTCCTTTACCGCGCCCTCGCCAACCATCAGGTCGACATCGTCGCCGGCAACTCCACCGACGGGGCAATCCGGGCACTGCGTTTTACCGTGCTCGCCGACGACCGCCACTACTTCCCGCCCTACGACGCCGTCCCGCTGGTCCGCGAAGACTCCATCGCGCGGCATCCAGAAATCGCGACTGCAACCGCACGCCTCGCCGGCAAAGTCACCGCCGAAGAGATGCAGGCGATGAATGACGCCGTCGACGGCCAGCACAAGGATGTCGCCCAGGTCGTCCGCCAATTCCGCGCCGAGAAAGGACTCTAAGCCTCTACCTCTTCGTGCCGTTTGCGCGTCAGCCGGTAATACACCGCGGGAGTGACGATGAGCGACAGAAACACCGAGATCAACAGCCCGCCGATCACCGCAATCGCCAGCGGCTGCAGCATCTGCGATCCCGCTCCCAGCGCGAACGCCAGCGGCAGCATCCCGCAGACCGCGGCGATCGCCGTCATCATGATGGGCCGCAGCCGGCGCTGCGCGGCATGGAGCATCGCCTCGCGCGCCAGATCCCGCGTTTCGCCGATCTCCGCGCGTGGCGCAGCCTCTTCCTGCGCGCGGAAGCGCTCATCCGCGTCCAGCAGCAGAATGCCGTTCTTCGCCACAATGCCGATCACCATGATGAGCCCCATGAAGCTGGCCACATTGAAGTCCGTTCGCGTAATCAGCAGCGCCAGCACCACGCCGGAGATGGAGAGGATCGAGCTCGAGAGAATCGCCGTGGGCGCGGAGAAGTTGCGGAACTCCGCCAGCAGCACGCCAAACACCAGCGCCAGCGCCAGGATCAGCACGCGCAGCAGGTCATGGAAGGACTTCTGCTGCTCCTGGTAAACGCCGCCGTACGTCACGCGTACACTCGCCGGAATGTGCATGGCGCGCACCGTTGCCAGCACGCGACGCATGGCGGTGCCCAGATCGGATTTGTTCGGATCGAGCCGGCCGGTCACCGCGATGTAGCGTTGCAGGTCCTCGCGCAGAATCTCATGCTGCGGCGGCAACTGCGTCACATCCGCCAGTGATCCGAGCGCCGCGGTATGTCCGCTTGCGGAGTTGAAGACCGTATTCTGCATCGCGTCCAGCGAGGCGCGCGTAGCGTCGGGCAATCGCACCCGCACTGTGTAGGGCCGGCCGTTGACGATCATCGGGTCCTGCGCCGGCAGGCCGTCGAGAATTGCGGTTGCGTCCTCTGCGACCTCCTGCGGAGTGAAGCCCATCCGCGCGGCCAGCGTGGGATCGACCTGAAAGTTCGTCGCCGGCCCGGAGATGGTGTTGTCGATCCCGTTCTGCGTGTCCACCACGCCTTTGATCTTTTTGATCCGGTCCTCAACCTTCGGCCCAAGCTCGGTCAGCTGGTTGGGATCGTCCGAGAAGAGCTTGATGACAATGTCTTCCGGCTGGTTGGAGAGATCGCCGATCATGTCCTGCAGGACCTGAGTGAATTCCACGTCGAGGGCCGGCTCTTCCTTCTGGATCTTCTCGCGCACGTCGGCGATCACATCGTCAATGGAGCGGTCGCGTTTGGATTTGAGCTTGACCGTGAAGTCACCCGTATTGGCCTCAGTCACCGCAGCAAGGCCCATCTGCAGCCCCGTGCGTCGTGATGTGATCTCTACCTCGGGCTCCGACCGCAATATCTGTTCGACATGGGTCAAAATGCGATTGGTCTCAGCAAGAGACGTTCCCGCGGGCGTGAAGTAGTCCAGTACGAAGGCCCCTTCGTCCATCGGAGGCAGCAGATTGCTTTCCAGCTGGGTGTATCCAAACCATGTCGCCACGACCAGTAGCACGCATGCGGCAGCAAGCCAAAGCGGCTGTGCGAGCGCCCACCCTAACGCGCGCTCGTGCGCGGCAAGAATGCGACGCATAACAGGGCCGCCACCGTGTCCGTGCGATCCTTCGCCTTCAGCATGTTTCTTGTGTTTCAGCAGTGAGAGCGAGAGCGCCGGCGTAAGACTTACGGCCAACCCAAGCGATGTCAGCAGGCCGGCCGTCATGGTGATGGCCAGTGCGCGGAAAAAGCTTCCGGTCACGCCCGTGACGGCGATCAGCGGAAGAAAGACGACCACCGGCGTGATGGTGGAGAAAATCAGTGGTGTGGAGATCTCCCGCAGCGCAAGGCGAACCGCATTGGCACGCGTCTCGCCCGCGTCACGATGCACAACGATGTTCTCGACCACCACAATGGCGTCATCGATGACGAGGCCGATGGCGGCTGCGAGGCCGCCGAGCGTCATCAGGTTGAAGGACTCGCCGATGATCCACAGGAAAAGAATGGTGACGGCGACAGTTACCGGGATCACCATTCCGGCAACCAGCGAGCTGGACCAGTCGCGCAGGAAGAGAAAAAGGATGATACAGGCCAGCACCAGCCCGATCAGGATGGCGTCGCGAACGCTGGCGATGGACTCGCGCACCAGTTCCGACTGGTCATAAAACGGCTTTAGATGTACACCCGGAGGCAGCCTTCTTGTGAGTCTTGCGACCTCTCTGGCGACACCGTCCGCGACCTGCACGGTGTTTGAGGTAGGCTGGCGCGCAATGTTGATCAGCACAGAGGGCACGCCGTTTGCCGTAACGGTGGTGTAGACAGGCTCCGTGCCGGAGCGAACGTCAGCGACATCGGCGATACGCACCGGCGCACCCGCGGCGGTGGACTTCACCACCAGATTGCCAAGTGCGGCGGCATCGTGCGCCTGCGAGCCGACCAGCGCGAGAATCAACTCGTGGTTGGCTTCATACAGGCCGGGTGAATCAATGATGTTCGATGCCTGAACAGCATTGACGATGTCCGTCAGCGTGACGCCTGAGTTCTGCAGGCGCGCCATGTCCGGAACGATGTGGTACTCGGGCACCTGGCCGCCCTGCACGATCACGGTCGACACGCCGGGCACGCGGTTGAGCGGCGGCTTCAGGTCGTACGTCGCAAGCTCCCATAGCTGGGAAGGCGTGACCGCGCTTGAATCCGTAGTCAGCGCGTAACCAAGGATGGGGAAGGTGGCGAAGGTCAGGCGATTGGTGGTGATCACCGCGGTCGCGGGCAGCGTCTGGCGGACCTTGGAGAGCGCTGCATCGGCCAGTTGCAGCGTCTGGAGCATATTGACGTTCCACTCGAAGAAAAGGCTTACCTCCGCCTCGCCGCGCGATGTGGTGGAGCGCACCGTGACCAAGCCTGGGACGCTGTTCATCGCGTCCTCAATGGGCTTGGTGATCGTCACCTGCATCTGCTCGACCGGCATCACGCCGTTGTCCACGCCGATCACGATGCGCGGAAAGTTCGTCTCCGGAAAGACCGAGATCGGCACCTGCAGCGCGGCGTAAATGCCGGCAATGGTAAGCACGACGACGAGGAAAAAGATCGTACGCCTCATGCGCGCGAGCCAGAAGCCGCGCTCGTGCGGCGCCGTCGCGTCGATGGGCTCTGGATTCAGGCCGGGCGAACTCACTTGTCGTCCGCATCCTTTCCGGCAGCTGGTTTGTCGTCGGCATCCGGCTTGTCGTTGGGATCGACGCCGATCTTCACCTTGGTGCCTTCATCGAGACCGTAACCGCCGGTGGAAATCACCATGTCCTGTTGTGTAATGCCGCTGAGCACCTGCGCGTCTTCTTTGGTCACGATGCCAAGCACCACCGGCTTCTTGTGCGCAGCCGAGTCGGACCCGATCACCATCACGAACTTGCTGGTGCCGTCCGTCGCTGTCTGGATGGCCTCAGCCGGGACCGTGATCGCATTCGGCACCGTGCGGCCAGTGATGGATGCGTGGACCGGCGTGCCGGCTTTATATGTTCCCCTCGGGTTCTCCACGCGCAACCACACCTCGACGGTCGTGCTGCCTGGATCGAGCGCGGGGCTGATGAGCGAGACCTTCGCCGGAACGGGATCGTCGATGCCAGGGACCTTGACTGTCGCGGGCGCGCCTAGCCTCAGGTTCTGCGCCAGCGTCTGTGCCACGTGCAGCTTGGCGATCAACGCTGAAGTATCCATCACTGTGATCAGCGGCGTGCCGGCTGCGGCCGTCTCGCCTGCGAACAGCGGCCGCTCCGTGATGACGCCGGAGATCGGGCTGCGGATCTCGCTGTAACTCAGTTGAGCTTCAGCGCCCAGGTATTTGCCGCGCGCGGCCTCCAACGTGCCCTGCGCGTTTTTGATCGTTGCCTCATTGCCCACCTTGAGCAGAGAGTCCAGATGCTGCTGCGCGATGTTGAATGCCGCCTGCGCCTGCACCAGCGTGGCCTTCGCTGTGTCAAGATCGCGGCCTGGTATCGCGCCTTGAGTGAAGAGCTCGGTCCGTGCGTTCACGATGGACTGGTCGAGATCGAGCGTCGCCTTCGCCTGCGCAACATCGAGCTTCGCCTTGGTCAGGTCCTCAGGGGCTTGCGCCTTAGTTGCCGTGTCGTAAGTTGCCTGCGCGGCAGTGTACGCGCCCTTGTTGTCCACCACGGCGGCAGAAAGGTCTTTGTTTTCGAGCGTCACCAGCAACTCGCCCTCGTGCACCTTTGCGCCGCGCTGCACATAGAACTTCGCCACCGGCGCGCTCACCTTGGGCGAGATGGCCGCCTGCGCCAGCGGTGTCAAAATAGCATCGGCGGAGATCTGGTCACTGATGCTCTGGATCTGCGGATGCGCCGCCTGCACATACACCTCCGGCGTCGGCGTCTTTTCCTCGTCGTTCTTACAGCCAAGCGGCAGCAG
This sequence comes from Acidobacteriaceae bacterium, assembly GCA_035552995.1. Taxonomy (GTDB): domain Bacteria; phylum Acidobacteriota; class Terriglobia; order Terriglobales; family Acidobacteriaceae; genus Edaphobacter. The sequence continues at coordinate 7,309 of DATNEM010000204.1, forward strand.
CATCGCGGCGCAGGCGCATAGCGCAACCAGCCGCAATCTCCACACATCTTTCTTTCGCGTTCCCTCTCGCCGCTTTCTCATTTGCATGTCATCCCTCTAAAGCGTTCCCGTCAGCAATTGCAGATTCGCCAGCGCCGTCTCATACCGCACCACGCCGTCTTCGCGTGCCAATTCCGCAGTGGTCAGCGAATTCTCCGCATCCACCACATCCAGAATCTTGGCCTCACCGGCGGAATACGCGAGGCGCACCAGCCGCAGGCTCTCGGCGGCAGTCTTCACACTCAGATCCAGGCTGTCGAGCTGATCGTGCGCGGCGGTCGCCTCGGAATAAAACTCTTCCAGCTCCGCAATCACCTTGCGTTGCGTGTTGGTCAGCGTCGCTTTCGCGGCGGTGCGGCTGTTCTCGCTCTGCTTCACCTTGTCATGCGTGGTGAACCAGTCCCACAGAGGAAAATTCAGCTGCGCGCTGGCGGAATAGCCAAGGTTGCGGTTGCCGAGATCGTTATACAAACCGAACTGTGGCGAATCGATGCCGTAGTTGTAGTTCAGCGTAAGGTCCGGCAGATACCCGAGTCGCGCGGAAACGACATTCAGGTCCGCCAGATGCGCGCTGGCCAGAGCGCTGCGCAGCTCGGGATTGTTCTTCGCCAGCGCGGCGTCAACATCTGCGCGCATCGGCACGGCTGTTGCAGTATCGGGTATCGCCACCGTGTATGGCGTCCGCGGATCCGGGAAGAGCAGCACGCCAAGATCGAGCCGCGCTTTCTCCGCGGTCAACTTCGCGTCCAAAAGATCGCGGTCACGCTGCTGCTGTTGCAACTGGGCCTTGACCACATCGGCATGGGCCACTTCCCTTGCCTGTTCGCGCTGTCCGGTCAACTTCGTC
>DATNEM010000205.1:0-16406 GCA_035552995.1 Acidobacteriaceae bacterium
TCGTCCGCATCGCCTGGAACCTCGCGCTCGATCGCCGCCGCCGCATCCGCCCCGAGCAGATGGACGACACCTTCGCCGCCGGCCTGCTCTCCGCCTCTCTGCCGGCGGACGAAATCGTCGCCGAGGCCCGCCGCATGGCTCAGGTCCTCAGCGCCATCGAGCGCCTGCCGACGAAAGAACGACAGGCACTGCTCCTCTCCGCCATGGATGAACTCTCCACAGCAGAACTCGCCACCATCCTGGGCAAAACCGAATCCGGCGTCCGCGCCCTGCTCTTCCGCGCCCGCAGCCGCCTCCGCAACCGCCTCGGAGAAAGGAACTGACATGAATCGTCGCCACACTTCTCCCTCTCCCCTAAACGTTGTCATCCTGAGCGAAGGTTGGCGCTGGTGCCAACCGGAGTCGAAGGACCCCGAGCATTTTCTCGATCACCGCGGACGCCCGGCCCGTTCAAATATTGGCATCCATCTGCCGGTATCGAGCGCTGAAGGCGCGATCTATACCAGCCTGGGGCGTAGCCCCAGGTCGAAGGCGATAAAGGAACCCGAGGGCTGAAAGCCCGTCCTATGTCTTCCATAACCTTGCTCGAATTATCGAGGTAACCCCATGACTCACCGACCCAACCAACCCGGCCCCACCGATCTTGACATAGCCCGCACCCTCGCTGCACTCAACTCCGCCGCGCCGCCCGAAGGCATGGAGGCCCGCATCGCCCAGCGCCTCGCGGCGCACTCGCCCGCACCCGTCCCCTTCCATAACTTGCGTGCTCTTATTCCCGGCCCATCATGGCTACGCGGCGCGCTCACCGGAGCGCTTGTCGCTACCGCCGCCTGCGCCCTCATCTTCTACACCACGCGCCCGCATCATCCCGCTCAGCCGCAGGTCGCCGCAAACACATCCCACCCCATAACCGGTGCTCCAGTCACCCTCAAAACCCGCGATATATGCATGGGTGCCCCATCCATACGCGACGGTCACGGCGCGGATGGGTGGAATGAATCTGCGTCACGCACCCGCGCCCCGCATCTCACCCCTGCCAGCTTCGCGCCCTCCAAACCAGCTCCACCCGCTCCTCTCACTGCACAGGAGCGCGTCCTGCTTCAGCTGGCCCGCACCGCAACGCCCGCCCAGCTCGCCGCTCTCCATCGCGCCTCAGACAATAGCAAGCAATCCGACGCCGAGCGCGAGGCTGCCTTCCAGAAATTCTTCGCCCCGCCGCCCGAGCTCCTCGCCATCGACAAGGCGCAGGAACAAGCTATCAACCCAGACGAGACACCACTTGAGCCCACCGAAGTTCAGAACTAGAACGAAAGGCCATCCATGATCCGCATCAGTACACTCGCTCTCACTTTCCTTGTCGCCGCCTGCACGTTCGCGGCGGGTCAGACCGCCACGAAATCTCCAATGGTCGCGCCCGATGCCACACCAAAGCCCTGCCCGGACTGCGCTGCCCGTCGCAAGGACTGGGACGCTCAATCCACGCGCACCTTTTATCTCAAATATGCCGTCCAGCCGGCGGAGATGAACGAGATCAGCGCCGTCTTGCGGCAGATGCTCCCGCAAGACGATAAAACGTTCGTCATCCCGGAACAAGCGGCGATCATGGTTCGCGCCATCCCCGACGACATGCCTCTCGCACAAAAAGTCATCGACGATCTCGATCGCCCGAAGAAGGCCTGGCGACTTACCTACACCATCACCGAAATGGATGGCGACAAGCGCCTCGGCAGCCAGCACTACACCATGGATCTGGTCGACGGCCAGCGAACCGATTTGCAAGAGGGCAGCAGGGTCCCCATCGCGACCGGCTCCTACTCGTCCGGCTCCTCCAGCACTGCTGTGCAAACGCAGTTCACGTATACGGATGTCGGCATCACGTTCGAGGCGACCTTGTCGCCTCAGGGTAGCGGAGCTCGCCTTCTCTCGTCGATCGAACAGTCCGGAGTCGCCGAAGCCAACGCGGGCGCTCCACCTTCGGCTGTTATCACTCGTCACTCCTCGCTCAAAGGCTCCTACCTCCTCGGCCTCGGCAAGCCTCTCGTCCTCGGCACCATGGATATGCCAGGCAGCACTCACCACCTCGAAATCGAAGCCCTCATCGAACCGCTCCCCTGATAGACCGCGCCGCTAGCCACGGAGAACTCTCCAAATTTCTGCAATCAGTTTTGCCATACGTGATAGAATGAACTTGCTGATAGAAAGGTCCGATGCGCACAGCGCGCCGGACCTTTTCCTTCTGGTTGCGTGGTAGGGGCGCAGCTGGAGGGGAAAAGCGACCGTAAGTTGCTCATTTCAGATATTTTGTGCGTAAATTATCTGAAATCAATACTTTGCGGCGACATATCGCCTGTAAATATATGATTCGAGATGTTTTACGCCCAAGAACCGAAATCTAATTAGCCACGTTTGCTGAACCGGCAGCAGCCGTCGGTGCCACAGCGCGAGATAACACCGCATCCAAAGTCAAAGAGACTATGACTGCTCACGCACATGTCGTCGACGACGAACCAGTCGCCCCTTCGTCAGCCGACGCCGTCGACTCCGGCCGCCCCATCCGCGAATTTGAAGCGATCTGCGCCAAGCACAATCTAGCCTGCGGCGCGCCGGCGAATCTCACCGCTTTCCTCGCCGCTCTGATGGACAACAAGCTGCTGGCCATGAACTTCTGGTCCGTCGTCGCGCGCCTCAGCGACGGCCGTCACGGACCCGTGCTCTCGCAGGAGCAGATCCTCGCCGCCATCGTCCAGGCTGTCACCGGCCAGGGTAAGGACAAGATCGCGTCTGCGCAGCAGGAATCGATCGCCCAACTCGGTCGCATGCTCGCCGGCGAAGACATAGGGACTCCGCACCCACCAGTCGCGCCCGAAGAGCTACCTGCCGCCACCGCGCCGCAGGAGCCACCCTCAGCATCGGAGGAAGCGCCCCGCAACGACCGCCACTCCCGCGTGACCCAGCTTCACCTCAATACCGCAGAGCGAGCAGTCGACCCTCCACCCGAAATGGCGCCTCCTTCAAGCACGCGATCCAGCATCCGCTCCCGGCTTGTTTTGACGCCCGATCTTTCCCGCCCCCACGCGGAAACCAGCCTGCCGCCGCTTTCGCACCGAAACACTCCGATCCTCACTGATCACGATCCCGAAACGGACGAACCGCGAATCTCCATCCCGCTCTCCGCCTACGCCGATCAGGACGACGCCCGCAGCCCTGCCCGGCGCCTCAGCGCCGTCCTCCTCGCGCTCGTGTTGCTCGGCGGTGCAGCTCTCTTCCTCCTGCGCGGCGTGACCGCCTGGCGACAGCCCGGCAACACCGTCCAGCAAGCCTTCGCCTCCTTCGCGCAGAGCACCACGGCGACATTCCATCGCGTCCGCGACGCCATCCACGGCCCCTCTACTGCCGCGCATACTGCCGTCAACAGCGACCCCACGTTGCCCTCCACATCCAACCCAGAGCCTGGTCCTGTTACCCCCGCAACCGTCGCACCGGCAGCCGCCTCAAGTGCCGGCACCACGGCCAACACCTCCACATCTGACCAAAGCGGTGCTTTCACCGCTTCCCCACCTAAAGCGAACGCGCCGAACGCTGCGACTTCGCCAGCAACTACCACTCCGCGCTACGCTCCTTCCACTTCGCGCACAACCAGCCGCGCGCGTGCAGAAGAAGATGCGGCAAGCGCTGACGACGCCGCGCGCGACGCAGCCTTGACCCAAGTTCCCGGCAACGAGATGCGCAGCCACCTCTTCGCCTCGCGCTTCCCCATCGTCCCCGACTCAGCCAACGCAGATGCGGTCAGCGGCGTCGTCACCCTGCACGCCGTCATCACCGCCCGTGGCACCGTCGAGCATGTATACGCCATCAGCGGTCCGGCAGCGCTCCGCCAGGCCGCCATCGATGCCGTCTCCGGCTGGCGCTACCGCCCCTACATGCTGAATGGCCAGCCCGTCGACGTCAGCACCACCATCCGCGTCGACTTCTCCGGCAACCTTTAGCTGCTGCGATACCCTGTAGCCTGATCCCACGCAAACAGGAGCGCTTCGCAGCCGAATGACCACCGCACGTTATCGCATGCCCGCCGAGTGGGAACCCCACGCCGCCACCTGGATCGCCTGGCCGCACAACCCCGAGGACTGGCCAGGAAAGTTCCAACCAATCCCCTGGGTCTACGCAGAGATCGTGCGCCACCTCTCGCGCGTGGAAGACGTACACATCCTCGTCAACGACGCTGCTGCTGAACGCCGCGCCACCACAATCCTTCAGCGCGGAGGAGCCAACCTCGCCCGCGTGCACTTCCACCGCTGGCGCACGGACCGTGTCTGGCTGCGTGACTCCGGCCCGATCTTCGTGAAAGACCAGAGCGGTCAGAAAGCTGTCACGAACTGGAAGTTCAATGCCTGGGCGAAGTACTCGAACTGGCACAACGACGACAAGATTCCCCACCATGTCGCAAAGCTCTCCAATCTGCCAGAGATCGCGCCGGAGACCCCTGCTGCAGGCGCACGCAAGAAGCCCCACCGCATCGTGCTCGAAGGCGGCTCCATCGATGTGAACGGCGCCGGCCTGCTGCTCACCACCGAAGAGTGCCTGCTCTCAGAGGTCCAGCAACGCAATCCAGGCATCGGCGACGAAGCGGCGACCCGCGCGACGCTTGAGCGCGCCTTCCGTGACTATCTGGGGATTGAGCAGACGATATGGCTTAACAAAGGCTGCGCCGGCGACGACACGCACGGCCACGTCGATGACATCACCCGCTTCGTCGCTGACGACACCATCCTCACCTGCGTGGAACCCAACACCGGCGACGAGAACCACCTGCCGCTCGCCGAGAACCTCGACCGTCTGCGCACCGCGCGCGACCTTCGTTGCAAACCACTCCGTATCGTCGAGTTGCCCATGCCCGCGCCCGTCCTCTTTGAGGGCCAGCGCCTCCCGGCGAGCTATGCCAACTTCTACATCGCGAATGGCCTGGTACTCGTCCCCACTTTCAACGATCCCAACGACCGCCACGCCCTCAACATCGTCGCCGGCTGCTTCCCCAATCGCGAAGTCATCGGCATCCACGCCGTCGATCTGGTCTGGGGACTCGGTACGCTGCACTGCCTCTCGCAACAGGAGCCGGCGTGAGCAGTGGTGCGCCCAACTCGCCAGATCTTGACTTCATGCGCGCCGCCATCGAGGAAGCCCGCGCCGCCGAGATCGCGGGCGAGGTGCCCATCGGCGCGGTCATCGTCCGTAACGGCGAGATCATCGGTCGCGGCCAGAATCGTGTTCTGCGCGACCACGACCCAACCGCCCACGCCGAGATCGTCGCTCTGCGCGAGGCCGGCCGCGCACTGGAAAATTACCGCCTCGTCGGACGTCCCACAGACACTAACGCAGACTCAGGCTGCACGCTCTACGTCACGCTCGAGCCATGCGCCATGTGCGCCGGCGCGATTCTGCACGCGCGCGTCGCCCGCCTCGTCTATGCCGCCGCCGATCCCAAGGCCGGAGCCTGCGGCTCGGTGTTGAGCGTGCTGAATCATCCCCAACTCAATCACAAGGTCGAGGTCGTCTCGGGCGCGCTGGCGGACGAGTGCGGCGAAATGCTGACCGCGTTCTTTCGCGCGCGGCGATAATCACGCCGCAGACCAAACGCCGAAGCCTCCCCGCCGCATCTCAATACGCGAATGGAGGTACTGCATGGCGACGAAAAAAGCGGCAAAAAAGAAGTCCTCGGCAAGTCACTCGAATAAGAAGGCCGCGAAGAAGTCGCGGAAGCGCTCGACAACTCCGCCGTCGAAGCGCTGGTCTTCCAAGGTCAAAACGGATTCTACTAAGCCCGGCCCGGGCCTCTTCAAGAAAAGCGCAAAGGCGATCGCCGAAGGGCTGGACAAGAAGAGCGTCTCGCCGGAGGGCACGGGCCAGGCCATGCGCATGTTGAGCTTCTATGAAAATCGCGCGGGTAAGAATTTGTCCGCAGAGCGCAAGCACACGCTCGAGAACGCAAAGGATATCCTGCGTAAGAAGGAAGACCGCAGCGGCGGGAAAAGCTCCAGGCGCGGTACGCGCAAACGCCACTCCAAGAAGGCAGCATGAGCAAACGTCTCGAAGGCAAGGTTGCAATTGTCACCGGCTCGGGTTCGGGCATCGGCCAGGCCATCGCCGAACGGCTGGCGCAGGAGGGCGCGGATGTGGTCGTCGATTATCGCGACCACATCGAAGACGCGCAGATTACGCAGCAGCGCATTACCGCTGCGGGCACGCGCTCCATCATGGTGCATGCGGATGTCACCTCGCTGGCCGATAACCAGAAGCTCGTCGATGAGGCCTGGACGCAGCTCGGCAAGTGCGACATCCTCGTCAACAACGCCGGCATCGAGAAAGGCGCGGACTTCTGGGACGTGACCGAAAAGGACTACGATGCCGTCCTCAATGTGAACCTGAAGGGCGCTTTCTTCCTCTCGCAGTTCTTCGTGCGCCGACTGCTCGCGGCCAAAATGCCAGGCCGCATCATCAACATCTCATCCGTCCACGAGGATATGGTCTTTCCGCACTTCGCGAGCTACGCCGCGTCGAAGGGCGGAATGCGTATGCTGATGCGCAATCTCGCCGTCGAGCTGGGTCCGCACAACATTACCGTGAACAACATCGCACCTGGGGCGATCGTCACGCCGATCAACAAGAGCCTTCTGAACAACAAGGAGCAGCTTGACGCATTGCTGAACAACATCCCGCTCGGCCGCATGGGCACGTCGAATGAAGTTGCCGGCGTGGCTGCTTTCCTCGCCTCCGAAGACGCGGCTTACGTCACCGGCTCAACCTACGTGATCGACGGCGGGCTGATGCGCAACTACAAAGAGCAGTAGGCCGCTTGCCCTAAAGCGCCGCCATCCGCACAATCTAGCGCCTGTAGAATAGAAGCATGGAACTGATCCTCTACTCGGCCTACTGGTGCCGCGACTGCCGCGAGGCCAAACGCTTCCTCGCCGAACACTCCATACCCTACAAAGAAATCGACATTGAGACCACGCCCGGCGCAGCCGATGAGGTGCTGCGCAACGTTGGCAAGCGCGCCATTCCGCAGTTTGTCGTCGACGGCAAGTGGATCCAGCCGTATAGGCCCGGCCAGGGCTTCCTTTACGACGAGATGGAAGAACTCTTAGGAGTCGGCGCGAAGCAGAGCTGAACAGCGGGGATCGCGATTCGCGAACAAGTCGAGATTGCTACAGGGGCCCCGTATCTGACAACTAACAACTGAGAACTGACAACTCCGAATGATCGCTCGCTACACACGCCCTGCCATGGGCCGCATCTGGTCCGACGACAACAAGTACCGCTGCTGGCTCGCGGTCGAAACCGCGGCATCGCAGACCCTCGCACGCTTTGGCCTGGTGCCGCAGCAGGCAGCCGACGCGATCCGTGACCGCGGCGGCTTTACCGTGGACCGCGTCAACGAGATCGAGGCTGAGGTGAAGCACGACGTCATTGCCTTCACCACCACCGTCGCTGAGCACATCGGCGATCCGGCCAGCTCGCGCTGGTTGCACTTCGGTCTAACGTCGACCGACGTAGTGGATACTGCGCAGGCGCTGCAGATTCGCGAGGCTTCCGCAATCATCCGCGGCGGCATCGAAGCCCTTGCGGCAACTCTGAAGAAGCGCGCGCTCGAGTTCAAGCAGACGCCGATCATCGGCCGCACGCATGGCGTGCACGCGGAACCGTCCACCTTCGGCCTCAAGCTTCTTCTGTGGTATTCGGAGATGCAACGCAATCTGGCCCGCTTCGACGCTGCCGCTGAAGACCTCCGCGTGGGCAAACTCTCCGGCGCAGTCGGCACCTTCGGCCATCTGAAGCCGGAGCATGAAGAGGCGATCTGCGCCGAGCTCGATCTCAAGCCAGTCGCCATCGCCACGCAGGTCCTGCAGCGCGACCGTCACGCCGCCTACATCGCCAGCCTTGCGATCCTGTGCTCCACGCTGGACAAGATCGCGACCGAAGTCCGCCATCTGCAGCGGACCGAAGTCCGCGAGGCGGAGGAATTTTTCTCCGAGAAGCAAAAGGGTTCCAGCGCGATGCCGCACAAACGGAACCCAATTACCGCGGAGCAGATCTCAGGCCTTGCGCGCGTGGTCCGCGGCAATGCGCAGGTGGCGCTGGAAGATATCGCGCTGTGGCACGAGCGCGACATCTCTCATTCGTCGGCCGAGCGCGTGATCCTGCCCGACTCCACCATCCTCGCTGACTATCTGCTGGCCAAGACCGAGCAGATGATTGCGAAGCTGCTGGTCTATCCCGACCGCATGTTGAAGAACCTCGAATCGACCGGCGGCCTCGTATTCTCCGGTCAGTTGCTATTGGACCTCGCCGCCGCGGGACTCTCGCGAGAAGACGCTTACAAGCTTGTCCAGACCCACGCGATGCGCGCGTGGAAGGAAGGGCTGACCTTCAAGGACGAGGTCGCGCGCGATCCGGCGATCACTTCGCGGCTCTCGCCCGAACAGCTTGCACACGCCTTCGACTACAAGCGCCAGCTTGCGAACGTGGACGCCATCTTCCGGCGCGTGCTGGGCGAGTGCTAGAGAGTTCTACAGCTGCGCGACCAACTCGGGCGATGAGGAGCCCACCGGGAAGTAGTCGCTGGCGCCGTCCGAATCTTCCGAACTGGTGCGAGGCAGGCGGCGCGGCATTTCAGTGGGGCTGCCGGTGGTGAGCAGCCGTTCGAGCAGAGGCACGGTAGCGCGCTGCGTCTCGATGAAGTCGACCCCATCGACGGTGAGGGTGAACTCGGCGTTGTCGGCGCGGGTGATGTATTTCTTCTTCGTCAGATACCAGGTGGTGAAGTTGAGGTAGTCGCGCGGGAAGCCCATGCGCTGCTCGATCTCCGGGAGCGAGACCTCAGGGGTGTCAGGATACATCCGGCGGCGATAGTAGAGGATGGCGAGTACGGCGAGGCGACGGTTCTGGTCGCCTTCGACCTGGTCCATAAAGTCAATGGTGCTGGAGAGAGGGTTCTGCGCGGCGGTTGGGCAAAGCGCGCGCTGCGCGTTGTATTCCGCGCGCTGCTTGGGGTCGGAGAGAATCTTGTAGGCCGCGGTGAGCTGGGTGAACTTTTCGAGGTTGCCGGTGGCGGAGTGGTCCGGGTGATAGCGCGCAGCGAGGAAACGGTAGACGCGGTGGATCGTCTCCTGAGTGGCCTGGGGGCTGATCTCGAGGAATTCGTAGTAGTCGGGAATTTCGGTTTCCATTTCAGGCATCGCAACCTACGCAGAACGAGGATTTGGGCTTAACCCTTATCGGCCAGGGAACCCTCCGTGGCTACTCGGAGGAGGGGCTGGGCCACCACTCTACGAGCGTAGGAGGGGTGCAAGGTCGGAGGAAATACCATTTTTGGGGGAGAGCTAGCGCTTGCTGATGACCGTCTCGCCGTTCATGTAGGGAACGAGTGCGTCGGGGATGCGGACGGTGCCGTCGGGCTGCTGATAGTTCTCAAGGATGGCCAGGTAGGTGCGGCCGACGGCGAGACCTGAGCCGTTGAGCGTGTGGACGAACTCGGACTTCTTGGCGCCCGCTTTTGATCCTGAAGAACCAGACGGGCGGTAGCGGATGTTGGCGCGGCGGGCCTGGAAGGCCTCGAAGTTGGAGCAGGAGCTGATCTCGCGATAGAGAGACTGGCCGGGAAGCCAGACCTCAAGGTCGTATGTCTTTGCGGATGCAAAACCCATGTCGCCGGTGCAGAGAAGCATGCGACGATAGGGGAGGCCAAGGAGTTCGAGCACGCGCTCGGCATCCCGGGTGAGTTTTTCGTGTTCGGCTTCCGATTCCTCCGGTCTCGTGAACTTGACTAGTTCCACCTTTTGGAACTGGTGCTGGCGAATCATGCCGCGGACATCCTTGCCGTAGCTGCCGGCCTCCGAGCGGAAGCAGGGCGTGTAGGCGCAGAGCGAGATGGTGAGCTGGGCGTCGTCGAGGGTCTCGTCGCGGTAGAGGTTGGTGACGGGGACCTCGGCGGTGGGGATGAGCCAGTGGTCAGAGTCCTGCAGTTCGCCGGGCGTGTAGGGCTTGTCGTCGCAGTGGAAGAGATCGGCGGCGAACTTGGGGAGCTGGCCGGTGCCGAAGAGCGACTTGGAGTTGACCATGTAGGGCGGCAGCACTTCAGTGTAGCCATGGCTGCCGCTGTGCAGGTCGAGCATGAAGTTGGCGATGGCGCGTTCAAGTCGCGCGCCCTGGCCGTAATGCACGACGAAGCGCGAGCCGGAGATCTTGGCGGCGCGCTCGAAGTCGAGGATGCCGAGGCGCTCGCCGAGCTCCCAGTGGGGGAGCGGGGTAAACGCCGGCAATGCGGGCGTGTGCGCTATATCAGGCTTTCCGTCGGAGCCAGATTTTTCGCCGTGGTCCCAGACTTTTTCGACGCGGTTCGCGTGCTCATCCTTGCCGACAGGGACTGAGTCCTGTGGGAGGTTGGGAACGGATTGCATGATGCCGCGCAGGTGCTCGTCGGCTGCGGCGGCGGACGATTCGAGCGAGTCGGACTGTTCCTTGAGCTGGCGGACTTCTTCGGAGAGCGCTGCGGCGTCGCCGCCGGTGCGCTTGAGCTTGCCGATCTCTTCGGAGAGTTTGTTGCGGCGGGCCTTGAGGGACTCGACCTCGGTGATGGCGCTGCGGCGCTTCGCGTCGGCGTCGGAGAAGTCGCCGAGGACCTGGGCCGGGTCCATGTTGCGGGCGCGGAGCTTTTCTTCGACGAGAGCGAGATTGGCGCGGACGAAGGCGAGATCGAGCATTGTTTCCATTCTAAGTCAGCACATGTTGACGAGCCGCTACACTGAAATCGTGAGCAAGACGGACATGCGCGTCTCCATCGCAGGAGTAACCCTGCAGTCGCCGGTGATTGCGGCCAGCGGGACCTTCGGCTACGGCGTGGAGTTCGAGGAGATCGTCTCGCTCGACAAGATCGGCGCGTTTGTGACGAAGGGGCTGTCGCGCGAGCCGATGACGGGGAATCCTGCTCCGCGGGTGATTGAGACGCCGGCAGGCATGATGAACTCGATCGGGCTGCAGAACATCGGGGTCCGGGCATTTGTGGCAGAGAAGCTGCCGCGGCTGCGCGCCACCAAAGGCGCGGTGGTCATCGCGAACGTCTTCGGCTATACGATCGAGGACTGCGCCGAGGTCATCGAAGTGCTGAACGATACAGAGGGCGTCGCGATGTATGAGCTGAATGCGAGCTGCCCCAATACGGCGCACGGCGGCATGACGTTCGGCACCGATCCGGATGCGCTGTACTGGCTTGCGCGAAAGTGCCGCGAAGTAGCGGCGAGAGCGAAAAGACCGCTGATGGTGAAACTGTCGCCCAATGTGACGGACATCAAGCTGATGGCGAAGGTGTGCGAGGACGCGGGCGCGCACGCGATCTCTCTGGTCAATACTTTTGTCGCGCTGGCGATTGACGTGGAGCGGCGCAAATCGCGCATTGCGAACTTTACCGGCGGACTCTCGGGCCCGGCGATCCGGCCGATTGCGGTGCGCATGGTGTACGAAGCCGCCCAGCAAGTGGAGATTCCGGTCGTGGGCATGGGTGGGATCGTGCGCGCGGAGGACGCGGTGGAGTTCCTGCTGGCGGGCGCGACGGCGGTACAGGTCGGCACTGCCAGCTATGCCGATCCAAGAGCTGTCGAGAACATCGCGAATGGGCTCAAGCGCTGGTGCGCGGACCACGATGTGCAGAAGGTGAGCGAACTGACGGGTGGGTTGCAGAGATAAAGCCAGGTTCGAGGTGCAAGGTTCGCGGTTCGCGGTGGGTGCGAGGGGCGAGCGGCTTTGCGGGCGAAGGGCGACGAATCTCGAGCTGTAACCTTGACAGCTATAAGCTGACAGCTTGGAGCGCGGCGGCGCGAAAAGCTGCGAACATAGCTGTTTCAGGCGCGATTCCCACATCTGAGAATCTAGATGTGGGACATCCAGGCTTTCAGCGGTCATAAAATAGTGGAGTGACGACCACTGAGATGATCTCCCCTGAGACAGCTACAGCTTCTTCTTCCCCTGCAAGCAAAGGCGCGGGCGATGTCGGCCTGCGCGTGATTCGCCGGGCGCTGCTGAGCGTGACGGACAAGACCGGGCTGGTGGAGTTTGCGCGGGCGCTGGCGGGGCATGGCGTGGAGCTCGTCTCGACCGGTGGCACGGCGAAGGCGTTGCGCGATGCGGGCCTGAGTGTCCGCGATATCAGCGACCTGACTGGTTTCCCCGAGATGCTCGATGGCCGCGTGAAGACGCTGCACCCCAAGGTCCACGGCGGCATCCTGCACATGCGCGGCAACGCCGAGCATGTGGCCGCGGTCGAGGAGCACGCCATCCAGCCGATCGACATGGTCGTGGTAAACCTCTACGCGTTTGAGAAGACGGCGAGCCGGCCCGGTGTGGCCTTCAGCGATGTGATCGAGAACATCGACATCGGCGGCCCATCCATGGTGCGCTCAGCGGCGAAGAACTTCGAGGACGTGGCGATTGTGACGGCGGCGGCGGACTATGCCGCGATCGCCGAAGAGATGGCCGCGAACAGCGGCGCGCTGGGGCGCGCGACGCGCTGGCGGTTGGCGAAGGCCGCGTTTGCGACGACTGCAGCGTATGACGCGGGGATCGCAACCGCGCTGGAAAGCATTGCCGCGCCCGAGGCGCATGGCGTGCCGGCGAGGTTCGATCGCGATGCGATGCCTGAAGCTTTGCGGATCGTAGAGCCGCGCCAGGCGGTCCTGCGCTACGGCGAGAACCCGCACCAGCAGGCAGCGCTGTATGTGGATGGCAGCGGGCGCGGAATTGCCGGCGCGAAGCAGCTTCAGGGGAAAGAACTGAGCTACAACAATCTGGTCGACCTCGACGCGTGCTGGGAGCTAGCGAGCGAGTTCGACGAGCCTGCGGTGGCGATCATTAAGCACACCAATCCGTGCGGCGCGGCGACGGGTGCGACGGTGCTCGAGGCCTATAAGCGCGCGCTGGAGGCCGATCCGGTGTCGGCGTTTGGCGGCGTGATCGGCATCAATCGCGAGGTAGACGGCGCGGCGGCCGAGGAGATCGCCAAGCTGTTTGTGGAGGCGATCGTCGCGCCGGGATTCACTGCCGACGCGTTGGCTCGATTCGCGGCAAAGAAGAACCTGCGGCTGCTGGAGATTGCGACGGGGTCGGGCGAATCGCGCGTGGTCAAGCAAATCTCCGGCGGGTTCCTGGTGCAGGATGCCGACCGGCATCAGCTAAGCGACGCGGAGTTGAAGGTCGTCACGAAGCGCGCGCCGACCACAGAAGAGATGCGAGCACTGAGGTTCGCGTGGAGTGTCTGCAAGCACGTGAAGTCGAACGCCATCGTCTATGCGCGTTTTGATAGCGGCCATGGGCAGACGGTCGGCGTGGGCGCGGGCCAGATGAGCCGTGTGGATGCGGCGAAGTTCGGGGCCATGAAGGCGGTATTGCCGCTGGCCGGAACCGTCGCCGCTTCAGACGCATTCTTCCCTTTTCCGGATGGCTTGGAGACGGTCGCCGCGGCCGGCGCAACAGCAGTAGTCCAGCCGGGAGGCAGCGTCCGCGATGCCGAGGTGATCGAGGCAGCGGACCGGCTGGGCATGGCGATGGTGTTCACAGGGATCCGGCATTTCCGGCACGGGTAATTTCGTGCCGAGCGCGCAAAAGCGCGGCATATAATAGCCGGGATGGGCGCGGGTGCGCGGCTGATGAACGTGTCTGCGGCATCCGAGCGGAGCGCTGCTTCGTCTAAGAGATGGAGTGCTTTGCCCATCGACTGCGCCGGATAGGACACCCCCGTACATGACCCTTCGCCCCCGTGCTTCCTGGACCCCGATGATCCGGCTAACTGGCGCATTCGCCACGGTTTTGGTGGCAACTCCTCTAGCGCTGCAGGCGCAGACGAACGCACCACGGCAGGTCGATCCGCCACTACAGACGAAAAAACCCGCGCAATCCTCAAGGGCGGTAACCGGCTCGACCGCGCCGGCCAGCGGGCCCGACCGCTCCAGCTCTTACTACCACTACGGACTGGCGCATCTGTATGAGCAGATGGCGGTGGATGCGGGCCGACCGGATTACGCCACGCAGGCGATTGAAGAATACAAGCTGGCGCTGAACGCCGATCCGAATTCGACGCTGCTGCAGAACGGGCTGGCGGAGCTCTACTTCCGGCTGGGGCGCGCGCAGGACGCGGTGAATGCAGCGAAGGACCAGATCAAGCGCAACCCGAACGACGTTGAGGCCCACACCCTACTGGGCCAGGTGTATGTGCGGTCGCTGGGCGACATGACCAGTCCGCAATCGCAGCAGACGCTGGCGCAGGCCATCGCGGAGTATGAGACGATCGCACGGCTGAAGCCCAACGATATTGAAGCGAAACTGCTGCTGGGCGAGCTGTATGCGGCGAACCACGAGTCACCCAAGGCTGAAGCGGAGTTCAAGGAGGCGCAGAAGATCGACTCGAACTCGGAGGAAGTCGTGTTGAGCATGGCGAAGCTCTACAACGACGAGGGCGATCTGCAGCGCGCGGCAGGCGTGCTGGCTGGAATTCCGCAGGATGATCGCTCGGCGCGCGAGGAGTATGCGCTCGGGCAAGCCTATGACCGGCTGAAGAAGGCCAAGGAAGCGGCGGCAGCGTACAAGCGCTCACTGGACCTCGAGCCGGACAACGCCGAGGTGGAAATGGCGCTGGCGAATGCGCTGCTCGAAGACAATCAGCTGGACGAGTCGCTGAAGATATTCAAGACGCTGCAGGCGGCGGACCCGACGGACCTGCGTTCGACGATCCAGATCTCGGAGATCCAGCGGCGGCAGGGGCATTATGAGGAGTCGCTGGCGACGCTGGAGAAGCTCAAGGGGCAGATCCAGCCGGGCACCAACGAAGAGCTGCAGTGGGGTGTGGACGAGGCGCTGGACTACGACGCCATGGGCAAGTATGACCAGGCGACCGGGCTGCTGACCAAGCTGGTGAACGCGACGACGCACCCGGATGGAAAGTATTCCGACCAGGAGAAGAGCAACCGCGCGTATTTCCTGAATCGGCTGGGCATCATCTATCGTGAGCAGAACAAAACCGCGGAGGCCGTCGCCGCGTTCAAGCAAATTGCGGACCTGGGCGGCGATTGCGCGAGCAGCGCGAGCGATGACGACGCGCACATCTGCTACGCGGAGAGCGGCTACGAGAGCGAAGTGGACGCGTATCGCGAAGCGCATATGTGGAAAGAGGCGACGGCCGTCGCAGCCGACGCGGCGAAGGCACTCCCGAAGAGCCATGATGCGCAGATGTTGTACGCGCGGCAGATCGCCGACACAGGGCAGGTGGAACAGGGGCTCGCGCTCGCGAAGGCGCAGCTGACGAATACGTCCGACGATCTGGAAGTGCACGAAAATCTGGCGGAGATGTACATACGGCTGAAGCGGTACGACGAGGCGACGGCCGAGATCGAAAAAGCCGATGCGTTGGCGAAGAAGCCGGCGGAGAAGTGGTACATCGCGTTTCTGCGCGGCGACCAGTTCGACCATCAGAAAAAGTATGACGAGGCCGAGGCGCAGTTCCGCAAGGCGCTGGAAATCGATCCGAAGAACGCGATGGTGCTGAACTACCTGGGCTACATGCTGGCGGACAACGGCACCAAGCTGCAGGATGCCATGAAGCTGATCCAGCAGGCGATCGTGCTTGATCCGCAGAATGGCGCGTACCTGGATTCGCTGGGCTGGGTGCAATTCAAGCTGGGGCAGTATCCGGAGGCGGAAACCAATCTGCGCAAGGCGAACGAGCGGATGAATAACGATCCCACGGTGCACGATCATCTGGGCGAGGTCTATGAGAAGACCGGCAACCTCAAGATGGCGGTGGCGCAGTGGGAGCGGTCGATGACCGAGTATGCTCACTCGCTGGCCGCTGATGCCGATCCCGACGACGTGGCCAAGGTGCAGCACAAACTGGAGAACGCGCGGGTGAAGCTGGCGAAGGTGACGTCGGAGTCGGCAAAGAGCGCAGCGAAGTAAGTTCTCATTTGCCAGCTCACAGTTGATAGACCCGCGGCGGACGCCGGTTAGACTGAAGTGTGACCATTCAACGCACGGATGAGGTAGAGGCGGGCCGCTCTGCGCGAATTGCGCAGACTGCGGATGCGGCGCCGTGCGGTGGCGAGCTTGCGGCGTGCGCGGTCAATGACGGCGACGATGCGCTGATGTCGCGCGCCTATGGCGCGCCGGAGCGGGCATCGCGCACGGCGTTTCAGCGGGACCGCGAGCGCGTGGTCCAGTCGCGGGCGTTCCGCCGCCTGGCAGGCAAGACGCAGGTGTTTACCAGCCGCGCCTCGGACCACTTTCGCAGCCGCCTGACGCACACGATCGAAGTGATGCAGATTGCGCGCAGCGTGGCCGAGGTGCTGGGGCTGAACCAGGACCTGGCGGAGACG
>DATNEM010000206.1:0-7308 GCA_035552995.1 Acidobacteriaceae bacterium
GAGAAGTTCGCGTACACGAAAGTGTCATATTCAGGGGACGTGGGAACGCCGTATGGTCGCTTGATTGCATATCGGCGGTAGAGGCCCGGCGGCGACTTTTTCGGAAACTTCCGGTAGGCGGCCGGGTTCCAGAGGAAGGCAGGAACGGACGGTCCGCCACTGCATTTGGACGCTGATTGAGTTTTTTGTTGCCAATCCTGAGGGACATTCACTATGAAGACTTTTTCGATGCGCGCATTGCGCAATTTCGCGATTGGCGCGGCGCTGGCTATTGCGCCCGCGGCTTCTTACGCAGCGGTCATTATCTCGGTGGGATTTGCGCCGCCCGCGCTGCCTGTTTACACCCAACCCATCTGCCCCGGCGATGGCTATCTGTGGACGCCCGGTTACTGGGCTTATGGTCCGGCCGGCTACTACTGGGTGCCAGGCGTGTGGGTGCGGCCGCCGGCCGTCGGCGTGCTGTGGACGCCCGGCTACTGGGGCTGGGGCGGCAGCGCGTTCATATGGCATGAGGGCTACTGGGGACCGCACGTAGGGTTCTATGGCGGCATCAATTACGGCTTTGGATATGGCGGCGTCGGCTTCTTTGGCGGACGCTGGGAAGGCAGCCACTTCGCGTACAACGCGGCGGTGGTGAATGTGAACCGCACGGTGATTCACAACACGTATATCGAGAATGTGCATGTGAACAACGTTGGCGTCCGCACCAGCTTCAATGGCGGGCGCGGCGGCATTGAGGCGCGGCCCACGGGCGAGGAGCAGCGCTGGTCGCATGAGCAGCACATGATGCCAACCGGAGAGCAGCAGAACCATGTGCAGTTTGCCTCCAACAACCGCGCGAACTTTGCTTCGGCCAATGGCGGCCACCCGCAGAATCTCGCGATGTCCCGTGTGGGCGAGCGGGCCAATAACCAGCAGCAGCGGATCGGGCAAGGCGTTCGTTCCGGGCAGATGACTGCGGGTGAGACGCGCAATGTGGAGGGCCGCGAGGCGAGCATCAATCGCCAGGTCAGGAACGATCGCGCTGCGAACGGCGGGCGCATGACACAGCAGGAGCGGCAACAGGTGAACCAGCGACAGAACAACGTCAGCCGGTCCATCAACCAGGACAAGCACAACAATGCGACGCAACCTCGCGCGGAAGAGCGCGGCGGCGGCGGCCGCGGCGAACCTGGAAAATAGCGCAAGAACGAAGTTGCAGAGAGCGGCCGGCGAATTTTCGCTGGCCGTTTTCTTTTGCTGGCCGCTGGTTGCAATGGCGGGCTTTTGCGGACAGGCAGGGGCGCATCCCTACAATAGAAGGCAATGCTTACTGAACAGCAGCGCGACCGCGTGTGTGTGGTGCTGGTGCGGGCGCGCAACTCTTCGAATATCGGTGCGGCCGCGCGTGCCATGCGCGATTTCGGCTTCGCGCATCTGTGCGTGGTAAATGAATTTGCTCCGCCGTTTGAGGCTGCGCGGTCGGCCGTGGATGCCTCGGAGGTGATGGCTGCCGCTCGCATGTATGCGAGCGTTGCGGATGCGGTGGCGGATTGCACGCTCGTGGTTGGAACCACAGCGGTTGGCGAACGCAAGATGGAGCATGAACTGCTTGAACTGTCCGCGGCGGGGGAGCGTGTCGGCGCGGTGCTTAACGCAGCGGCAGCAGGCGAAGGAGATAGTGCGCGCGTCGCGCTGCTCTTCGGCTCGGAGAAGACAGGCCTCTCGAACGAGGAGCTGAGCTACTGCAATTGGCTGCTGACTATCCCCATGCACCAGATCGATGGCCAGAAGCATGTGTCGATGAACCTGGGGCAAGCCGTAGCGGTGTGCCTATATGAGCTGGTGCGCGCAGAGCCGGCCGGCGCCATGGTTGAGCGCGAGGGAGGCTTGCCCGCAGTCCCGGAAGCTGCAAGTTCCGCCTTGCTGGAGCGTATTACCGCGCTCTTTCAGCAGGTGCTGGAGGCGACGGAGTACACGCGGCGTCATGCGGCCAACAGCGATCCCGCGCAGGTGCGCAGACTGGTGCGGCGCATAGGAGCCGATGCAGTGGATGCACCGGTGTGGATGGGAATTTTGCGACAGATACTCTGGAAGCTCGGGATTGAGCGCGAGCACTGACGAACTACTGCGGGTGATGCCACTAATCCTGCAAAGAACCGTGGGATGAACGAGGCACAGAGCCGAGACGCGGCGAACCTACTTCGCTTCGTTCTTGAAAATCTGTTCGGCGAAGAAATTCTCCACCTTGGCCTGATCGCGCAGCATTTCAAAGTAGGCGGTCTTCAGCAGTTCCGTGCGGGCATCTTTGAGCTGCTGGCGGATGGCCTGCTGCACGCGAGGGTCGTTGATGTCGCGCTGTCCCGCGGGATCGCGCGAGACGAGCTTGTAGATCTCATAGCCGACCTGCTTCTTGGTCTGCCCATCGAGCAGCGGCATGATTCCGGTCATCTGTCCGGGCTTGAGTTTGGCGATTGCATCGTAGACCTGCGGGTCGCCGCGCAACTGCGACTCCGAGACAAAGCCCATATCGCCGCCATTGTTGGCCGTCTCGGGGTTTTCGGAGTAGTTCATTGCGAGCGCACTGAAATCGGTGCCAGCGTCCAATTGGACTTTCAGCGCGTCGATCTTTTTCTTTGCCTCCGCATCCGACGTGGCTTTGCTGCCCTGAAGATTGCCCGGTTGCGGCGAAGGAACGCTGGTCACGCGAATCTCTGCCAGGCGATACATCGGCTCAAGAAATGCGAAGTCCGATTTGTGCTGGTTGTAATACGTCGTGACGTCCGCGTCGGTGATAGATACCTTCGAGGTGATCTGCTTGTTGGTCAGCTTGTCGATTGTCAGGCGCCGCCGCACGTCATGCTTCAGGTCGTCGAGCGTCTCGTGCGAGGCCTGCAACTGCTGGTTGAACTGTTCGTCGCTGTATGGCGCCTTAAGGGTGTTGACCTTGGCGTCCACTTCCTCCGGCGTCGCCGTGAGATTCATCTTGGTGGCGGCCTGCTGTTCAATCTCCTGCTCGATCAGGGCGTTCACCACATTCAGCCGCAGCTGGTTGGACTGCTCGGGTGAAGGCACCTGGCCGGGATTCTGGCCAAGCTGCTGCTGATAGAGCCGCTCCATCTCGGCCTTCATGATGGCGTGGCCATTGACTGTGGCGACTACATCGGCCGAGGGAGCGCGGTTGCAACCCGCGGCGGCCAGCGACAGCGCGACAGCTCCTGCGCACCAGAGACGCAGCCCTTGTAGGAACCTGCGCTCACGCATCGCTGCTGTCTCGGTTGCCTTCGGAATTCGTGTTTCGGTCATCACAATCCGCATCCTACACTAGAACCGGCGTCATACTTGACGCCTTCGATTCGCAGAAACCCTGGAACCCGCTTCGATGGCGGGTTCCACTTCAGCCTCGCATACATCCGGGTTGCTTATGACGCCGGTTCAAGTTCCGGGCTTCGTCTGCGCGGGTTGGCCGGGGGCAGGCCTCTTCGCTGGAGTGGTTGCTGCCGGCGATGGCTGCGCCGCGGCGGCAGGCGGCGGAGGAGTTGCTCCCTCTGCGATCAGCGCGCGGTCGATGACGCGATAGAGGGTCTCGATGGGAACAATGCCCTCGATCCGTTCGCCGTTGATAAATGTCACCGGAGCCTGGGGCGGATCGATGTGTATCGGCTCGGCCGTCGCGGTGTCGACAGAGGCTTGAATCTTGGTGGTGTCCTGTTTCAGCACACAGGCCACTAGTTCGGGCTGATTCACTTTCTGGCGTGTGCCTTCGTCGAGCGCGAGTTTGTCCAACTGCTTCTCGGAGTCGGCAAGGCTCTTTGGGTTTGCGCCCAGCTCCGCGGAGTGGGTGTGAACGTAATCGACGTAGTTCCAGTAACCGGCAGGGGTCTCGGTTGCGAGGCAGTTCGCGTCCACTGCTGCGTGGATCGCCCAGGGATGAAGCTCATCCAACGGAAAGTCGCGGTAGACGATGCGCACCTGGTCTTTGTACCGGCTGCGGACCGCGGGCATCAGGTCGTCGTTCATGCGGGCGCAGAAAGGACACTCGAGATCGTCGAAGACCACGATGTGCACGGGCGCGTGCTCGTCGCCACCGCGCGCCGGCCGGCCGGCGTCGGAGATTGCAGTGCGGGTGTCGCCGCTTATAGTGAACTTGTTGAACTGTGCAAGGGTGTTGCCGTCGGCCGAGACAAGGAAGGGCAGCGACCGGTCCTTCGTTCCAGGTTCCGAGAACGTGACGATCACCTGGGCGTAGCCGGGGATGTCACTTGCGGCGGGTGTGCTGACCGTCACGGCCATGTCCGCCGAGACCCCGGAACGGTTGCGAATCATCACCTCGATGCGACGCGCCATCTGCGGAGAGAGTTTAACGCCGGCCTGAACGGCGGGAGCGCCAGCTGCAATCGGGGGCGTCCCCGGCGCGGGCGTGGTCTGCGCATTGGCGGCGAGGGCCGCAGCGAAAGCAAGCAGGATAGCGGTGCTCAGAGCGCGGACAGGATTCAACACAATCCCCATTATGTCACGCATAAAACGGTTCCTATCGCAGGCGAAATCGCCTAACTAGAAGACTTGCTCCGACCGGCGAAGGTTACCCGCGCTGCCGATATTGGCCAGCGTGAAGTTGAATTTGTAGCCATTGTCGTTGCGCGCCGTGCCCAGTTCGTACTTGCGATATTCCACGCTGACGCCGCAGCAGTTCCAGTTGTAGGAGGTCTGGATGGCGCCGTACTGCACGCTGCCAAGATCGAGGTCCAGGCCGGCGCTGGCAGCGGCGCTCAGTCCCGGCCGTGTGGGTTTGCCGAAGCCAAGCAGCACGCGCATCTGGTTGAAGTCCGCCACAGAGGACACGACCCCCTCGACATACGATCTGGCGGGCGCGTTCAGGCGCGCATAGCCGAGCCCCGCGAAGACATATTGCTTCGACCGAACGTCCGGGTCGCCCCAGTGGACGTCCGCATAGAAGTTGTTGGAGGTGTACTTGCCTGCGACGAAGTCGTAGTCGAAGTCCCACTCAACGTCCATCTTTTCCGACGTACGGACGCGCAGGCGCGAGATCAGAGGCGAAAGATCGCGCGGCCCAGTCATAAACGAGATGCCGGAGAAGTTGAGCGTACTGTCCAGAATGCTTCGAGGGCCGGTCGTGGTGACCGCGCCGCCGAAGTGTGGATCGAAGAAGAACTTTTGCGCTAGACGCCAGGTGATCCACTCGCGGTTTCCGCAAATCTGTTCTGCCTCATCGCGTCTCCCGGCCGCCTCGCCCGGAGCTTCGACTTCGTCTCCTTGCGCCCCAGCATATCCCAGCAGTTCAGCCGCATCCGCCGCGGAGCCGCTCGCGCGGCAGGGCCGGTCCCCCGAGCGCCGCAAGAAAAGCCGCTGCGTCTGTCCGTACTCCAGCTCATTGGTGTTGCTGGCAACGTCGGCAGCGTCGAAGCGCAGGACCTGCGAAAAGTTGTCGATGCCGCCGACATAGCGATAGGTCAGCAGCGGCTCGATGGTGTGCTTCACGTCCTCTCCGAACAGCTTGCGGAACCAGCCGGAATCGAAGGTGCGCTCGACGATGGGCGGCCTCAAATCGAATTCCGCCTCGAAATCGGCGCGGTTCAGGCTGGCCGCACTTTCCACCAGTCCGGGCACGCCGACCACACCAGGCAGACGGCTGTGGGTGTAGAAGGTTTCGCGGCCGGCGAGAGAGGGCCTGGCGCTCCAACCGCCGAAGTGAAATGGCAGAGCGATCTCCGGATGTACGTCCAGCCGGCCTACCATGCCGCTGTCAAAGGCCTTCAACGGGCCGCCTATCGTTCGGACCGGGTTCGCGCGCTTCAACGCGCTCATGGAGCTGTCCAGGCTCCACTCGAGCGGAGTCGTGCCGAGGTTATGGCTGGTGGTGGCGAACTCGAGCGACGGGGCATGGAAGATGCGCACCTGCTGCTCGGGCTGCCTCGACGTTGCAATGACCTTCTCTCCCTGGTAGCGATCGGCTTCCAGAGAGATCGCCATGCCATTGCGTTCATGCAGCGCGTAGAGGTCGGAGAGCACGTCGCTCGATACGGCCTGGTTGAAGTTGGAGGAGAATGCCTCGCGGTAGGGAAAGGAACTGAGGTATTCCACGTCCGCGACGAGGCGCGTCTGGCCCTGGTCCGAGGAAGAAGGAGGTGCAGAACCGTCAGCTTGAACCTCCACTGCGCGTACGAGGTCTTTGCGCGCGCTGATGAGCGCGTCCGTGCCGCTCTGGTTGATCCGGACCGTGGAGCCGGACGGAAGATAGCCGCGGTCCGAGAGGGCGTTGTAGTTCGCGCGAAGAAAATCCTGTCCGAGGCCGCGGTGGCGGATGGCCGCTGTGCGCTCCCAGCCGCGGGCGGAGTAATAGATGGTGCCGACGGTCATGTCGGTGCTGCGGTTGATTGCCCAGTAGATTTGTTCGCCAACGGTGTCGCCTTTGCTGGCGGAGTTGATCCCTAGTTCTGGAATGAGGATGCCGGTCTGCCGTGTGCTGGCGTCCACCGGGTGCGTCGCGTAAGGAAGCCATAGCAGTGGCATGCCCAGCAGGTGAAAGACCGTATTGGCGGCGTGGGCCTGTGTGCCGTCGGAGTTGAAATGCGCGGCGGAGAGAAGCCAGTCCGGCTTCGGCAGTTGGCAGGAGGTGAAGGTGCCGTGGTCAAAGGCGTAATCGCGCGGGCCGGTCTTGGTCAGGATGCGCGCGGTGAAGAGGAATGGATTGCTGTTGGCGTAGACGGCACGGGCAGTGGGCGGCACAGGTCCGACGGGCGGACGGCGTTGGGGCGCTATGGATCCGGATACGTCGTAGAAGCGGCCGGATTCGGTATGGATATTGAAGCTGCCGTGGCTCGCAGCAATATGCTCGGCATTCTCGCCGCCGTCGAGGATGACGTGGCCGGTGAGGCTAACGTCGCCGCTGGCTTCGTCGTATTCGATGTGGTCGGCTTGGAGGGTGCGGTCTTTATACGTGATGACCACATGTCCGTCGAGGATGTAACGGTTGCCTTGGAGTGTCTCCGTGTCTGAAGAGATTTGGAAAGGAGTGCCTGACTGGTCGAAGAGAGGAACGGCATCCGGATATTGCGCGCTCACGGAGGTCTCGTTCTGCGGCGGAGATGCGGGAGGTGCCACAGTCGTCAACTGTTGCGCTGCGAGATGCGCGCAACTCCCCGCGCACGCCGTGATAGTTATGAAGAGGAAAATGTTGTGCAACGATGCGATCGCGACGCGTCGCAGCCCGAGGGGCTCTCTCCGGCGTACCGTCCCGATCGTCAAACGCGCCACACCTTGAGGGTATCGCAAGGGAGTCCCTCGCATACTGATTAGACGTATTCACCA
>DATNEM010000207.1:0-27728 GCA_035552995.1 Acidobacteriaceae bacterium
GGTCGATTGAAGCGCCGGGCGCAGTCCCTAGCATAACGCCGATGGCGGAGCGGGCGGCGTGGCGGCGGCGGTTTGCTCGCCCACCTGTACGCTTGGCGTACGGATGGGGACTCGGCGGATTCGGTTTCATCGAGAAATGCAGATTCCTTCGCATTCGGCCCGCAGTGCGGGGTCGAACGCTGCGGAATGACAAGAAGAACAGCTGGGTTAAGCATAAGGGGCGGGTATCGGCTAATCTTTTGCCAGTGGCACGAGGATCGAGGTCGAATTCGAGGTCAACGCGAAGGGGCCGCTTGATGCGGCGCGCGCTGGGCGTGTTGCTGGTAGCGACGGCAGTGTGGTTCGGCTGGCTGTACGTGCAGATCAAGGATGTGGCCGACCGCGATGAGGCACGGCCTGCGGACGCGATCGCGGTGTTCGGCGCGGCGGAGTACCTGGGCCGTCCGTCGCCGGTGCTGCATGCGCGCCTGGACCATGCGGTGGAGCTGTACAACGAAAAGATGGCGCCCCTGGTGATCACGCTGGGCGGGGGCGAGTCCGGCGACGCGGGCAACACGGAAGGCGCGGTGGGCAGGGACTATCTGCTGGCGAATGGGATTCCGTATGAGCGGACCGTGGCCGAGACGCATTCGATCGATACGGAGCAGCAGGTCGAAAACCTTGCGCAGATTGCCGCTGCGCGACATCTTGGCAGAATTATTGTGGTGAGCGATGGGACACATTTATTCCGCATCGGCAAGGAGTGCGAGGCCGCCGGACTGAAGGTGTATACGTCGCCGCGCGCGCCGCTGGGCCACACGGATGCCTGGGACCTTGCGATGCGCTACCTGCACGAGATGCTGAGCTACACGCTGCTGAAGCTGCATTTGAATATGGCATGGATGCATGGGAAGGTGGACCTGTAGGAGAGGTTCGAGATGCATGGTTCGAGGTCCAAGGAAAGACCTGCCTAGAGGCGCAGGGTAAGAAGCAGCAGCGGCCATGAGACGAGTGCGGCGAAGGCGGTTGAGAAGAAGTTGACGAGGTCGTTGCCGAGCCAGCCGCGGCGTTCGAGGGTGGCGCCGAGGAGCGAGTCGAAGAAAAGACCGGCAACGGCGGCGATCAAGACGGCGGTGAACAGGAGAGGCGTTGCGGACCCAAATGGGCGCGGCAGACCCGCGAGAATGACGGTGGCTGCGCCGACAATTCCCGCGACCGTACCGGCGAGGCTGATGGCTCCATCAGTGCCGGCGGGGACCCGGTGGAGATTTGTTATCAGGAATGCGGGGCCAGCGATTCCCTGACCGATCTCGGAGGAGATTGTGTCGGCGGCGGCTTCGGCGAGCGCGGCGATGGCAGCGAGATCAAGAACTTCATACGCGACATGTGGAAGATGCATGTCGCTGAACGCTCCACAAAGTGCGGCGATACCGAGACTCGCAATGACCTGCGAGGCGCGGCGACCGGAGCGCGGTTCGGCGATGCCGGAAGCCTCTTTTCTGGCGCGACGGAAGCGGGTGGCCAGATACGTAAGCACCACGAGAAGCGCAATAGCGGGAATGAGCGAACGCAGGAGACTGGGTGGATATCCGACCTCAAGCCAAGCGACTTGAAAGCAAATGAGACCGCCACATAGAGCTGCTGCGGGAGTGGCGGCTCTGGCGGCAAACGCAAGCAGCGCGAAGGCAACGCTCACCGACACGGCCTCAAGGTTGTAACGATCCGCGATGCCGAAGGCCTGAGAGAAGTTGCGAAACGTGCGAAATACATCGACGCCGATCCCGAGGTCGACTGCCGCGGCAACGAATCTCGGCATTAGCAGCAGAACAATGACCCCGACCAGCAGGCGGGACTGGAGGCGATCACGGGCGGGCGGGATCGCTTTCTGCGACGGCGGAATGGAGCGATCGAGCGGTTGCATTTCGTGCCGGGGTTCGTCCAACGGATGGGCCTGCGCCTCAAGGGCGAGCGGCCATCCGGTTGATTTACAATCAGGCTTTGAGCATAGACAAGTTTTGGGTGTACTGCGGGAGAGAGTTTGCACTTAGCAGGGATTGAGCAGGGAGCAGAGGCGCGCCGGCCGGGGTTTGGCCGGAGAGTGATGCGATGGACGGTGGCTGCGACGCTGACCGCGGGCGTCGCAGGCTTGTCGAGCTGCGGCAACTCGTATCGGCCGGTAGTGGCGACGGTGGGGATCGTTGGGCCGGCAGGGCAGCCCCAGAAATTCGCTATCGCGGTGTCCAGTCCGGCGCCGAACGCCAACGGCCTGCTGACGATCGTGGATTTCGCGGGCGATACCGTGCTGGTGAATGCGAATCTGGGCGTGAACCCGTACTACCTCGCGCTGAACACCTCGGGCAGCAATGGCTACACGCTGAATACCGACAAGACGGTGACGAGCTTCGGTATCAGCACATCGCTGATTTCGAGCGATGTGCTGGAGTCCACGCTGCCGGCGGGCTCCAACCCAATTAGCCTTTTTGCTACACCGACCGGAACTTACATTGCGGACCCCGGCGTAAGTGCTGTGGACCAGATGACCGGCGGCCTTCCTCCGGCGCTGAAGCAGGAGCTGCCCGTAAACAGCGGCTATACACCGGTATATGTAGTGGGCGCGCCGGGCGCTGCGCGCGCCTTTACGCTTACGCGGGCGACGAACGGCGGCGCGGGGCAGGTCCAGACGATAGAGGTTGGAACGAACACGATTTCGGCGGCGCTGCCGGTCGGGCGGGGACCGATTTACGGGGTCATGAGCGCCGACAGCCGGCGTGTTTTTGTGATGAACCAGACCGACGGCACGGTATCGGTGATCAACTCACAGACCAACGCACTGGATACGCCGGTGAACACGATTCCGGTGGGCGTAAATCCGGTGTGGGCAGACCTAGCGCCGGGACTGAATGAGCTGGTGGTCGCGAACCAGGGTAACGGCACCACGCCGGGCTCGCTTTCGATCATCAGTATTCCGCTGTGCAGTGCGACCACGCTGCCGACGAACCCCAATTGCAATGCGTCGAATCCGATCGACGCAACCACGTTCGGCCAGGTGATCGCTACCGTGCCGCTGGGCATCAATTCGTTCATGGTGACTGTGCTGGCGGACAATTCACGCGCATATATTGCCAATGCGGGGAATCCGAACCTGCCGTGCAGCCAGACCACGTGTACGGTTTCGGTTGTGAATCTCTCGACGAACACAGTGACGGCGACTATCCCGATCAATGGGCATCCGGCGTGGATTGCATCGGCGAACTCTTCGCCGACAGGCAAGGTTTATGTGGTCTGCCACGACTCGCAGGTAATGACGGTGATCGAGACGGACACGGACAAGGTCGACACGACGATCCCGCTGCAGGGATATGGCGTGAGCGTGCGGATGACATCGCCGTAAAGTCAGTTGTGAGTTCACAGTTGTCAGTTCTCAGTTGCGTGCAGCAGATCGAGGGTAGCAGTCTGCCGGATTTCTCAGTTTTTACTGACAACTGAGAACTAACAACTGACAACTAGCAACCGAGAATCAATTTCCGAACATGACGAGCGGCATGGTGGGCGATTGTGACCCGGCGTCGGGTTCGATCGTGACGCCGAAGGCCTTGGCGGGAATCCCCTTGGGAAGATCCGGCATGACGACGGCGGCGTTGCCCTGCCGGTCGGGATGGAAGGTGCCGGCGGGGATGGCAGCGGCGTTGTCCGCGGGAATGATCCAGAGCTCATACGCCTTGTACTGCTCGAGCGGCGCCATGTTGCTGGCGAGGAAGACAAGCGAGCCTTTGTCCGGGTTATAGGTAACGCCGCCGGTTGGGATCTGGGGCGGCTTGGCCGTGGCGGGCATGCGCATGGAGACGCGCATTGCGCCGGGATTGGTGAGCGCATCCATGAGTTGGTGCGCCTGGGCCGCATCGGCGGTAAGGCGGTCGATCTGCCCGGACTGCGAGGCGAGATCGCTGCGCAGATTCTGGCGATCGCGCAGCAGCGATCCGGCGACGAGGCAAAGCCCGGCGGCGGCCGCCCAGCCGAGGCCGGTGAGGATGATGAGGCCAGCGCGGCGCTTGGGCTTGCGCTCCTCCATGGAGAGCACGGAGCCGCGGCCGAAGGCGGCGATGGGTTTCAACTGTGGCGATGTTTCGATGGGCGGCTCCGATGCCTGAAGTTGCGGCTTTGCCTGCGGCGCAGGTATAGCTTGCGGGATAGCAATAATCTTCTTTTCGCGCGCAACCTGGGCGAGTAGACGCTGGCGGGCTGCGGCGGAGGGCGTGTCGAGGTCGACGGCCATGGCGGCGAGGGCGAGGTCGCCGTGGATGCGCGCGAGTTCGGAGCGGCAGTCAGCGCAGCGCGAGAGGTGGTCGGCGATGGCGGCTGCCTGGTCGCCGGAGACGAGCTGCATGGCGTAGACAGAAAGGTCCGCGGGGTCGGGATGGCCCGAGCCGGCCGCCGCAAACATCACGGTGTTCTGGTCCGGAGGCATCATGGCTGAAGGGCCTTTCTCAGCGAGAGCAGCGCGCCGCGGATGCGTGTTTTTACGGTGCCGAGCGGGTCGCCGGTCATCTCGGCGATCTCGGAATGGGTGAGGCCGTCGAAGAAGGCCATCTCTAACGTTTTGCGTTGCGCGCGCGGGAGTAGCTGGATAGCGGTGCGGGCGTGTTCCATGAGGCTGGAGCGCTCGGCCTCGTCGGCGAGGTTGAAGTTGGAGGCCAGCGCCATCTCGTCGACGGAGTCGGTGGGGCGGCGGCGGCGCAGGAGGTCGATGGCGCGGTTGCGCGCGACGACCGCCAGCCATCCGCCGAGCGAGCCCCGCGTGGAGGCAAACGTCGAAGGGCTGCGCCATACCTGCATCAGGACTTCCTGCA
Organism: Acidobacteriaceae bacterium; assembly: GCA_035552995.1. Taxonomy (GTDB): domain Bacteria; phylum Acidobacteriota; class Terriglobia; order Terriglobales; family Acidobacteriaceae; genus Edaphobacter. The sequence goes on from DATNEM010000207.1 coordinate 4,827, forward strand.
TGACGTCCTCGGCCGCGGCGGCGTCGCGCAGCACGCGCAAGGCGACGGAAAATACCAGCCGCGAATAGCGATCGTAGAGCGATGCCATGGCCGACTCCTCGCCCGAGTGCACGCGCGTGAGCAGCAGCGCATCGTCTTCGGCGACGGCGGCGGTCGGGTTCACGGCAGCGGTCTCACTGTTCATAGAACGGGATCGAACGGCGTTTGGATTGCCCTTCGTGTGGGCAAATGCGAGTTCAAGTGTACTGGATTCGGTGAAGGAAGCAGGAGCGGCTTAGTCTGGAGTACATGAAGATAAGGCTGGATAAGGCGCTGGTGGAACGCGGGTTGGTGCAGTCGCGGGAGCGCGCGCAGGCACTGATCCTTGCGGGCCGGGTGCTGGTTGGGGAGCAGAAGGTGGACAAGCCCGGTGCGGCGGTGGCGGAAGGTGCGGCGATTCGACTGATCGGCGAAGATATGCGCTATGTAAGCCGCGGAGGACTGAAGCTGGAGCGCGCGCTGGAGCATTGGAAGATTGCGCTGGACGGGCGCGCGTGCGTGGATGTGGGGGCGTCAACCGGGGGGTTTACGGACTGTATGTTGCAGCATGGCGCGGCGAGCGTGCTGGCGATCGACACAGGTTACGGGCAGATCGCACACAAGCTGCGGGCAGATGCGCGGGTGACACTGATGGAGCGGTGCAATGCGCGGCTGCTGAAGGCGGGAGAGTTGTCAGTTGGTAGTTCTCAGTTGTCAGGTAAAGCGGATTCCTCCGCATTCGACCCCGCCCTGCGGGATCGAACGCTGCGGAATGACAAAGCTCCGGGCGAATCGGCGCACCAAAACGACAAACAAGAGGATGGGCATGGCGCGCCGTTCGGCATCAGCTTTCTGGCGATGGATGTGTCGTTCATCTCTGCGACGCTGGTGTTGCCGGCGGTGCTGGGGGCGCTGGCGCCGGGGGGTGAGACGGAGTCTCAAAGCGAAACGCGGTGGCAGGGCGAAGCGGTGGTGCTGGTCAAGCCGCAGTTTGAGGCGGGGCGCGAGCACGTGGGTAGGGGCGGGATCGTGCGAGATGAGGCTGCGCGCCAGCTGGCGATCGAGCGGGTGCGCAGGTGCGTGGAGGAACTGGGTGGCGCAGAGATCGAGGTGATCGAGTCACCGATCACGGGTGCCGAGGGGAATGTGGAGTATCTGCTGCATGCGCGATTTTGAAGGCGGGGCGCGATGCGACTATTTACCGCGGCGGAAGGCCTTCGGGATCGTTGAAGCCGACGTTGCCGTAGGCGTCGACGGTGCCACTGAGTTTGCCCTGGGATGTAGTCATCGGAGGCTCACAGATTGTTCCGTTCCAATGGCAGTACACGACGGCGGTATGGGGAAGGACGCGCGTGGGCGCCAGGGACCGCGGTCGCGAAGGAGCTGGCGGTCATTGGACCGTGATACCCACAGCCAGTGAGGATGCCGGCGGCCGCGAGTACAGCGATGCGGGCAACACTCATCTTGCCCTCCCTTCCCTGCTGCCCTGGATGATACACCGCGCTGAAATGGGTCTTGAAGCAGACTGCTTCCGTCTCGCCGGGCGGTAGACTGATTGGGAATGCCATTAGCTGCCATTCTTTCGAAGCCGCAGAAGGCGGAGTTGGAGGCCATCCTGCGGGAGCTGCGCGCGTGGCTCACGGAACGCGGATGGGAATCCGTGCTCGACGACGAGAGCGCGGCATACCTCGGTATGGAAGGCGTTCCGCGCTCCGCCCTGCATGAACGCAAGCCGGACCTGGCGATTGTTCTGGGCGGCGACGGAACGCTGCTGGCTGCGGCGCGGGCTTTTGCGCATACGGGAGTGCCGCTGCTAAGCGTAAATCTTGGCTCATTGGGATTTCTGACTGAAGTGCCGCTCGTTGACCTCTACACGACGCTGGAGGCGTGGTGCAGCGGCAACGCGACGATCGACGAGCGCAGCATGATCCGGGCGGAGTTGGTTTGCGCCAATGGGTCGCGCCGCAAATGGGATGCGCTGAACGATGTCGCAGTCGCGAAGGGCACCATCGCCCGCATGGCCGACTTCGAGCTGGAGATCGACGGAGAGCCGGTGGCGACGTTCCGTGCCGATGGGGTGATTGCGGCGACGCCGACCGGGTCCACTGCATACAACCTCGCCGCCGACGGCCCGATCGTGATGCCCAGCGTGAACTGCATGGTGCTGACGCCGATCTGCCCGCACCTGCTGACGATTCGGCCGATCGTGGTGCCGGGCGCATCGTCGATTACAGTGCGCGTAACAGGCGTGGCGAACGAGATCTTCCTCACTGTAGACGGCCAGGAAGCTGTGCCCATGCGCGTGGGGGACGAGGTGCGCTGCTGCAAGAGCATGTACACCGTGCGCCTGCTGCGGCTGAAGCCGAATGGCTTGTTCAATGTGCTGCGGCAGAAGCTGAAATGGGGAGAGCGCTGACGCGAGTTGTCAGTTCTCAGTTGCCAGTTGTCGAGTGAGTGCGCACACAACTGGTGCTAGCACCGAACAGTCGCGACCGTTTCAGCGAGTTCGCCGAGGACATCGACCGTTTCGGACCAGCCGATGCAGGCGTCGGTTACGCTCTGGCCGTACACGAGCGGCTTGCCCGCCGGACCATCGATGCCCATTTTCTGCGCGCCCGCGAGGAGGTTGCTCTCGATCATGACGCCGATGATGCGCTTGTCTCCAGCCTTGATCTGCGCGCCGATCTCGCGTGCGACGAGCGGTTGCCGCGTGTAGTCCTTAGCGGAGTTGGCGTGCGAGCAGTCAATCATCACGCGCTCGGGCAGACCTGCCTTGCGCAACTGCGCGCAGGCCGCTTCGACCGATGCGGCGTCGTAGTTGGTGAGCTTGCTGCCGCCGCGCAGGATGAGGTGACAGTCGGGATTGCCCGTGGTGGCAAAGATGGCCGTCTGTCCGCTCTTGGTGCCGCCGAGGAAGGTGTGCTCCTCGCGCGCGGAGACGATGGCGTCGATGGCGATCTGCACGTCGCCGGAGGTCCCATTCTTGAAGCCGACCGGGCAGGATAGGCCGCTGACGAGCTGGCGGTGGACCTGGCTCTCCGTGGTGCGCGCGCCGATGGCGCCCCATGTGACGAGGTCGACGAAATATTGCGGCGAGATGATGTCGAGGAATTCGGTGCCGGCGGGCACGCCCATCTCGGCGAGATCAACGAGCAGATGCCGCGCGATCCGCAGGCCGTCATTGATCTGGAAGGTCTGGTTGAGGTGCGGGTCGTTGATGAGCCCCTTCCAACCCACCGTAGTGCGCGGCTTCTCAAAGTAGACGCGCATCACGATGCAGAGACGGTCGCGCAGTTTGGCGGCAACGGGCTTCAGCTTTGCAGCGTATTCGCGCGCGGCTTCGGGGTCATGAATGGAGCATGGACCGACGATGACGAGCAGGCGCGGGTCGCGGCCGGCGAGAATTTCGCCGACCTGATTGCGCGCGGCAAAGACAGTCTCCGAGGCGGCGTCCGAGATGGGCAGTTCTTCATCCAGGAAGACGGGCGGCAAGACCACACGGGTCCACTTGATGCGCAAATCATCTGTGGGGCGCAGGCTGTGCATTTGCTTGGCGGGAGAATCTTTCGCGCGAGGAATCGCCGCGGACTTGGCGCGATCGATATAGAATCGCGCGCGGAGCCGCTGGCTCAAGTGTAGCAGCCGAAGGGAAATGCGAAATACTTGCGCGCCGCAGCGCAGTTAGAGTATGTAGCGGCTCAAATCGTGGTCCTTCACAATGGAGGCCACCTGCTGCTTCACATATTCGGGGTCGACGACGATCACCTTTTCCGTCGAGCCGTCCTCGCGCCGGCGCTCGATCACCGGCAGAGGCGGCGCGGTCTTTTGCGGATCCGATGACGCACCGGATGCAACGATCTTCGCCACCACGCCTTCTTCGGTCGCCTCCGGTCGCGGGCCCTTGAAGAGGTCCGGCGCCTGGAAGCTGATCTCGTCCAGGACGCGCTCCATGATGGTGTGCAACCGCCGCGCCCCGATGTTCTCCGTCGTCTCGTTCACGCGGAAAGCGAAGTGCGCCATCTCCGCCAGCGCCTCGGGAGTGAACTCGAGCTTCAGCCCTTCGGTTTCCAGCAGGGCCGTCGACTGCTTCACGAGCGAAGACTTCGGCTCCGTGAGAATGCGGATGAAATCTTCGACCGTCAGCGATTTCAATTCCACGCGGATCGGAAACCGCCCCTGCAGCTCCGGAATCAGGTCGCTTGGCTTGGAGACGTGGAACGCACCCGCGGCGATGAACAGGATGTGGTCCGTCGAGACCATGCCGTACTTCGTGTTCACGGTCGTGCCTTCGACGATGGGCAGGATGTCGCGCTGCACCCCCTCACGCGAGACGTCAGGCCCGTGCCCGCCCTCGCGCCCGGCGATCTTGTCGATCTCATCGAGGAAAACCATGCCAGAGTCCTCGACGCGCTCCACGGCCAGCCGCGTCACCTGGTCCATGTCGATCAGGCGGCTCTCTTCCTCCTGCACCAGGTAGTCGAATGCCTCGACGACCTTCATCTTGCGCCGCTTGGTGCGGTTGCCGAAGAGACCAGGCAGCATCTCGCGCAGGTTCGACTCCATTTCCTCCGGCGCCTGCGTGGACATGAACTCAAAGCTCGGTTGGTTGCGGTCGCGCACATCCAGCTCGACCATGCGCTCATCCAGCTTGCCCTCGCGGAACTGCTGGCGCAGCTTCTCGCGGCTCTTCTCCCAGCCCGCGCGGTCGTCGCCTGTCTGTGCCGGCTTCGGCTCGCCTGGCTTCTCCGCGCTGGCGTCGATAATTTGCGGACCGGACTCGGCGCTTGCGGGAATCTGCATCACCTGCATAGCGCGGAAGCCTGCCGGCGTCATGACTACAGCGGCCGGTCCGGCTGCGGTGGGGCCAGTTCGAGGCGCCGCCTGCGCGGTCTGCGAAGGCGGAGGCAGCAGCAGGTCGAGCAAGCGCTCTTCGGCGTTCAGCTCGGCCTTGTCCTCCACCTCTTCCATTTTTTCTTCGCGCACCATGTCGATCGCGATCTCTACGAGGTCGCGCACCATCGACTCGACATCGCGGCCCACATAGCCAACTTCCGTAAACTTCGAAGCCTCGACCTTCAGGAACGGCGAGTTGGTCAGCTTCGCCAGGCGCCGGGCAATTTCCGTTTTACCCACGCCGGTCGGGCCGATCATGATGATGTTCTTCGGCATGATGTCATCGGCAAGCTCGGCGGGCAGTTTCTGCCGCCGCATGCGATTGCGCAGCGCGATCGCTACCGCTCGCTTCGCCGCGTCCTGCCCTACGACATACTTGTCCAGCTCCGCCACAATCTCGCGGGGCGTCATCACATCCAGCGCCAGCGCCTGGTCTTCCGCCGTTCCCGGTAAATAAATTGCCATGGTTACGCCTTCTTCAATTCTTCGATCGTCAGTTCCAGGTTTGTGTATATGCAGATCTGGCCGGCAATCTTGAGGCTCTTCTCCGCGATCTCGCGCGCGTTGAGCTCGGTGTTTTCCATCAGGGCGCGGGACGCAGCCAACGCGTAGCTGCCGCCCGAGCCGATCGCTACGATTCCCTCGTCCGGCTCGATCACGTCGCCATTGCCGCTCAGCACAAACGTCGCCGTCAGGTCGCTGACGATCAGCAGCGCCTCCAGGTGCCGCAACATGCGGTCCGTGCGCCAGTCCTTCGCAAGCTCGACCGCGCTGCGGCCAAGATTGCCGGCGTACTGTTCCAGCTTGGTCTCAAACCGGCTGAAAAGCGAGAACGCGTCTGCCGTGGACCCGGCAAACCCAGCCAGCACCTTGTCCTGATACAGGCGGCGGATCTTCTTTGCGGAATGCTTCATCACGTTGGCGCCCAGCGTCACCTGCCCGTCGGCGGCCATCACTACGCTGTCGCCGCGCCGGACACTGAGCACCGTTGTGGAACGGATGCGACGGCCATCGCCCAAATCGAGTGGATGCGCGGAGATGTTGTCCAGGGCTTGTTTCGAGGAGCGGGAAATTTCGTTCGCAGGCGATTTCATGTGCAATACCCAGTATATTCGCCTTAACGACTGGGCTGCATAGGAGTAGCAATGACAGAAGAAGTGCGAAAACTCGTTGACTCTCAGCTTGGCGTGAATCGCACTTCGGTTAAGAATCATGGAACTGACCTGCTGAGCATGCTCGTCCCGCCTCGGGCCATTCAGGTAATTGCAAGAATGGTCAAAGATGGACAAGTCTCCGACGAAACTATAGATGCCTGGCTGATCGGCCAGGAAAAAATAGTTGACGGATACAGGATCATCCTGCGAGATGATGGACAGACGTTTGGGCTTGCATCAAAAGGTTTTCCAACTGACAAGCACCCGATATTGATGGGTTGGTATGGCAGTTTGCAAAACACATTTCTAGGCATGTAAGGTCACCTCGTATACTCAGACCATGCACATGGTGGCCTCCAGCTCCGGCCGCATGCAGCGCGTGCTTGTGTTCTCGCTCGCGGCGACCCTGTGTTACGTCCTGGCGACGCTCTATTTCGGCATCCGCGCGCACTCGCTTGCCCTTATCTCCGAGGCAGGCCACAACGCGTCGGACATGCTGGCCATCGCGCTTTCGTTCGTCGCCGTTTACTTCCAACGCCGCCCTGCGACCGCGGAGAAGACCTTTGGCTATCAGCGAGCGGGCGTGCTCGCGGCATTCGTCAATGCACTTACCCTGATCGTCCTCGCTGCCTGGATCGGCATCTCCGCCGTCCATCGCCTGTACGAGCCGGTTGCGGTCCAGCCGCGGTTGATGATCACGGTCGCCGCTGCCGGCGTGTTGATGAACGGCGTGATCGCCGCGCTGCTGTGGCAGTCGTCCGGCGACGTGAATATCCGCTCCGTCTTCCTGCACATGCTGGGCGATACGCTCTCAACCGCCGCGGTGATTGCCGGAGGCGTTTTCATCTTCTACTTCCGCTCAATGTGGCTCGATCCGGCGCTGTCTCTCGTGATCGCCGTCATGATCATGTGGAGTTCCTACTCCATCGTGCGCGAGACACTCAACATCCTGCTTGAGGGCACGCCGCGCAACGTCAAGCTCGCCCGTGTCCGCACTGCCATCGCCCAGGTTCCCGGCGTGTTGGATGTCCATGACCTGCACGTCTGGTCGTTAGGCTCTTCGTCGCACGCGCTTGCGAGCCACGTGCTGATTCCGGAGATGCCGCTCTCGGAGTGCTCCTCAATTCTCGATGCGATCAACTGCGCCCTGCGCGACGGCTTCCACATCACGCACACGACCATCCAGTTTGAGATTCGCGGCTGCGAGACCACCCATGGATGCTCCGCCCCACCAGAGATGGATGAAGTCGACGCGCACGCCCATCATCACCACGACCACGCGCACTAAAAGAAAACGTCCGCAATAGAGCGGACGCTTCTCCTGTTTCAATTCGCCAAAACCGGCTTATGCCAAGGTCGCGTCCAGCGTGATCTCCGCTGCCGGGGCCAACAGGCGTGAAACGGGGCAGCCTGCCTTCGCGCCGGCTGCAATCTCGTCGAACTTCGCCTTGTCGATGTTCGGGATCTTTGCCTTGGTTGTCAGGTGAATCTTCGTAATCGTCGGCTTGTCGTGCATGTCCAGCGTCAGACGGGCGGACGTCTCAATGGAATCCGGCGTGAAGCCGGCTTTGCCCAGCTCCGCGCTCAGCGCCATGGAGAAGCAGCCGGCATGCGCTGCCGCAATCAGCTCCTCGGGATTGGTGCCGGTGCCCTCGGCAAAGCGCGCCGCGAAGCTGTACTGCGTGTCCTTGAGCGTGCCGCTCTGGCTGGAGATGGTGCCTTTGCCTTCTTTCAGTGATCCCTTCCAAACTGCGCTTGCGGTGCGTTCCATAGTCGCTTCTCCTCATGGCTTCGCGGCGAACCTCGGTCCGCCTGCGGTGATGGCTTGAAAATGCCGGCTGAAATGAATCTCTCGAACGACGGTTCGTCCTTAACCACGGTAACGCATTCGATGCGTCCATGTTTTCATGATGCAAAAGGTGGATGAAAATCACGGCACGCTGCGCTACTCTTTCGGTCATGCACGCGCAAACCGCTCGGACGCAATCCACGGACAACCCAGCATCCGCAGCACAGAGCTGCCCGCTCGAATCCGGCGAACATCACTCCGTCTTCTGCCCCACCTGCGCGTCCCGGCTCAGCGAGCACCGCTGCAAGCTCATCTGCCGCAACTGCGGCTACTTCCTCAGCTGCGCGGATTTCTACTGAGTTTCGGCGGAGAACCAGCATCTAATGTCCGCAGAGACGAGGTCTTAAGGTCGCCATGATGCCTGCTCGACACGCTTCCCATCGCAAAATCGCTGGATGTGCCGCGGCACTAAACCTAACGCTGCTCTTTGGTGGCGGCTGCCATTCCAAAAAAGATGCGACCCCAGAGAACTTCATCGCCGGCCTCAACGCCTACTTTGCCGAGCATCCGGACTGCCTTTTCGCCGATCCGCCTACCTTCCCCTACGAGACCACCAACCCGGAAAAGATCAGGCAAATGGATGCGCTGACTGCCGTCCAACTGCTCTCCGCCGAGCGGGCTCCAAAGCTCCACGAGAGCAGGTATACGCCCACTGCCGCGGGTGCTCGCGTCGCGCCGCGCTTTTGCTTCGGCCATCGAATCGCGACCAGCATCGATAGCTCTACCCCTCCAACCCAGGGCAAGAGGTTGCCGCGGACCGACGTTGCGTATCACTACAAAATGGAGGATGTGCCGGTGTGGGCCAAAACCGAGCAGATGCGGGCCGCGTTTCCGCAAATGGCTCTCGCAACCAGCGGGACCGCATCCGACAAAGCCACGCTTACACTCACGATAGCCGGCTGGGAAGACGTCGATTGACGCATCGGTCGCACAGCTTCTGAGAAAGATACGCGCGCAGAGGCCCTTTACGCCGCGGCCTCGTTGTCCGCCTTCAGCTTCTCCGCTGAGTCATGCGCGATCAACGCGTCGATGGTCGGCTGGAGTTCACCTTCCATAATCGTGCCCAGCTGATGACTGGTCAGGCCGATGCGATGGTCGGTCATGCGGTTCTGCGGGAAGTTGTAGGTGCGGATCTTCTCCGAGCGGTCGCCGGACCCGATCTGCTGCTTGCGGTCCTTGGCCTGCAATTGATGAATGCGCTCAGCCTCAACCTCATACAGTCGCGCCCGCAAAACGCGCATCGCCTTCTCGCGGTTCTTGATCTGCGACTTTTCGTCCTGGCAACTGACGACGGTATTCGTCGGAAGGTGCGTGATGCGCACGGCGGAGTATGTCGTGTTCACGCTCTGCCCGCCCGGGCCTGACGAGCAGAACGTATCGATGCGCAGGTCCTTTTGCTCGATCTTGATGTCTACCTCTTCGGCCTCCGGCAGAACCGCCACGGTAATCGCCGAGGTATGCACACGGCCCTGCGTCTCAGTGGCCGGAACGCGCTGCACGCGGTGGACGCCGCTCTCGTACTTCAACTGCGAATACACCTTGTCGCCTTCAATGATCGCCGTCACATCCTTCAGCCCGTTGCCGATGCCCGATGGCGTCTCAGACAGCACCTCCACGCGCCAGCGCTTGCTTTCCGCAAAGCGCACATACATCCGGAAGACTTCTGCGACGAACAGCGCGGCCTCATCGCCGCCCGTGCCCGCGCGCAGCTCCAGCACGACGTTCTTTTCGTCGTTGGGGTCCTTCGGCAGCAACAAGACCTTCAGCTCTTCCTCGACGGGCCCGACGCGCGGCTCCAGCTCGTGCAGCTCCGCCTGCGCCATCTCGCGGATGCCCGTGTCAGAATCATTCAGCATCGCCTTCGCCTCGGCGATGCCCTCCACGATCTTGCGGTATTCGCGATACTTCTCGACGACCGGCTCCAGGTCGCGATGCTGCTTCGCCGTCGCCTGGAACTTCTTCTGGTCGCTCAACAGCGCGGGATCGCCGAGCTGGCGGCCGAGTTCCTCGTAGCGCTCTTCAAGTTGACCAAGGCGGTCAAACATAAGGATTCTCCTGATTGCAGATGTCGCAGAAATTTAGAAAGAGAGGTGCGCGCGTGGGTCCGGAAGGCAGGAAAGGCGCAGCTAGTGGTGGCTGCGGAAAAGCACCGGCAGGCGGAGGGAAGACATCGGTCGCGCACTCGAAAGTCTCATCGCTTCATTCGATGATACATGCCCCGAAATCGCTGCACCCGCCTACTTTTCGCCGTCGTCGGTGATCGCCGTCGCGTCGCCGATCTTGACCGTCGCCTGGTAGAGATGGCAGCCGGTGTAGCTCGCCTCAAACCGGTACGTTGATTTGCCCACGGGCTTCTGCGCGACAACGTGCGTGCTGAGCAGGAACTGCGTACCACCGAGGTCGGCCGGGCTGAAGTCCAGTGCTGCCGATGGAATCAGGTGACGCGCTTCCGCAAGGTCCACTGGAGCGTTGAATTCAAAATGCGTGAGAAGCCCGTTCTCGTCGATCAACGCCGTTGCGGTGAAGTCGGTCTTCTCGCGGCAGGCCTCGCTCGCGGTCTCACGGCTCTTGATGTCGATTCGCTGTCCGCTCAGGCGATAGTCGAAGCAGGACTGGTCTTCGGGACGAAACATGCTGAGGGCGTGCTGAAATCCGCCCCTGACAAAGAGAGGCATGTGGAGATCGCCCTGCTTCGCCGGCTTGCCGTTGATTGCAGTCGCGGTGAACTGCTCATCCATCTTGCCGTCCTTACGCGCGGCAATGCGGAGATCGCCTTCTGCCTGCACGTGGCGCTTCACCTTTCCGCCGCGTATCTCCTCGCTCGTCAGCGATTCATGGCAGGCGAACGACGGCAGCTTTGCCTCCAGCGCTGCTGCCGCTGCGCCAAGCTGGCGCAGATGCACTGCAAGGTCCTGGTCTTGCGACTGCTGCGCGAAACCAGGCGAGCAAGCCATCAGCGCACCGATCAACATCACTGCCTGACGCATTGCGTCCTCCGCTGCCTGACTCCCGCAGCATACCGGACTGCATACACGGCGAGCTCAAGGCAGGTCCTCTTGCTATGATTCTCTCGTCGTGGAGGGATTGTTTTGAATCTCGCGAGTTCGATGCGATGTGTCGCTGCTGCCGCTCTCTGTCTATTCATCACCAACCTTGCACTCTGCCAGAAGACCGCAGCGGGAGTGACGCAGATTCCGAAGCTCGTGGAGAAGGACGGCCGCTGGGCGTTGATGGTGGACGGCGCGCCCTACCTGATGCTGGGTGTGCAGGTGAACAACTCCAGCGCCTGGCCGGCTGAGCTGCCCAAGGTTTGGCCCGCGGCCGAACGGCTCCACGCGAATACCGTCGAGATGCCCGTGTACTGGGAGCAGATGGAGGCGACGCAGGGCAAGTTCGATTTCAGCGTGGTGGATGCGCTGCTAGCGGGCGCGCGCGCGCACAAACTCCACCTCGTGCTGCTATGGTTCGGCACATGGAAGAACGGCGCGGGACACTATGAGCCGGAATGGATCAAGCGCGATCCAGTAGTCTATCCGCGCGTCCTGGGGCCAAAGGGCGAGGTGCGCGACACGATGTCGCCGTTTGGCGAGGCTACGTTGCAGGAGGACAAGACCGCGTTTGCCGCACTCATGCGGCATCTTAAGACAGCCGATCCGCGCCACACTGTGCTGATGGTGCAGGTCGAAAATGAGATCAATGCCTACGGTAGCCAGCGCGACTATTCGCCCAGAGCAACCAGGCTGTTTGAAGGCCCTGTTCCAGCCGATTTTGCCGACGCTATGCATGTGCACCCGGGTACATGGTCCGAGGCCTTCGGCGCGGAGGCGGAGAATACATTCCAGGCGTGGTCCATCGCGCGCTATGTCGAGCAGGTGACGAAGGCCGGCAAGGCGGAGGATGACCTGCCGGTGTATCTCAACCATTCGCTGGAGAACCCGCTCGCTACGCCGCGGCCCGGGCGCCTGGAGTGGGCGAAGATGACCGACCATGTGCTCGACATCTGGAAGGCGGCTGCGCCGTCGCTGGCATGCATCGCGCCGGACATCTACATGAGCCAGTACGCGCAATATGAAAAAGTGCTGGATGCTTACACGCGCAAGGACAATGCATTGTTCGTGCCTGAGTCCGGCAACGCTGCGCCGTATGCGCGTTACTTCTTCGCGGCGCTGGGACATGGCGCCATCGGATGGTCGACCTTCGGTCTGGACCTGACCGGGTACTCCAATGCGCCGCTGGGCGCGCCGGTGGTGGATGAGAAGCTGATCGATCTGTTCGCGCTGAACAACGAGATCGTCGGGCCGATGGACCGCGAGATCGCAGGGCTGAACTTCGAGGGGAACTTGAAAGCCGTGGCGGAAGACCCGGCGACCCACTCGCAGACGCTCGATTTCGGCCCGTGGACTGCCACGGTCGCCTATGGGCTGCGCACATTTGGCAGGGCAGCGAATCCGCCGGGCAATCCCGAGCCGGTAGGCCGTGCGCTGGTGGCACAGCTTGGGCCGGATGAGTTTCTCGTCACAGGCGTCTCCGCGCGTGTGGATTTCCGGCCAACGGATACCGCCACCGGCAAGCACCGCGAGTTCATTCGCGTGGAAGAAGGTACGTACGTTGACGGCAAGTGGAAGTTCGCGCGCATCTGGAACGGCGATCAGACCGATTACGGCCTGAACTTCACCGCTACGCCGCAGGTGCTGCGCGTGACGCTGACAACCTTCGGGCCGTAACAACATTTCTGGACCGATAACTAGCGCGGCGTGATGCGGATCGAGTTCGCGCGGCAGCTCCGCACGTTTTCGCAGCCAACCGGGTTGAGGTTCTTGTCGAAGCAGGCCTCGATCGCGGTGAGGTAGTTATTACCGCAGGAGAGCGCGAAACTCTCGCGCGGAAAACCGGTGTTGATCTGAGTGAACTGGTCAAGAATCGCGTCGGGTGTCTCGCTGCGCGGCTGAGTCGGGCCAGAGAATGCTGCGGGAATGCGGACCTTGGCGCGCGCGCGACGAATGAGCGCGAAGTAAGCGTCGGCAGACAGGCCGGAGCAGGTGCCGTGCGCCTGCCATTCGTGCTCCACGAGAGATGGCGTCGGCTGCAGGTCGGTGTCGGCAGAGGGATCGGCAGGCCCGGGCACGTCTGAGCAGTGCTCCGGATAGGTGCCATCGCCGTTCTGCGGCCAGAGACCATGCACGACGAATCCAGGGCGAGCGGGACACTGGGGGTTGTCGCGATGATGGAAGCAAAACTCGGGTGACCAGGAAAGATTGAGGAGATAGAAGTCGAATTCGCCGGGCAGCGAGCTGGCAGCGTTGTTGGAGTGGCGGCGAGGCCGAGCATCCTCTTGTGCCATCGGCTGCGCTGCCAAGGATTGCGGTCGCGCGTTCTCCGCCGGCGCAGAGCGCGATGGGGCTGAGTTGCAGCCGCCGCACGCCGCCAGGGCGACGACGCAAGAGCAGAGGGAGAGTCGAGGCTTCACAGGTGCACTCCTCGTGGTGCTACTCGGGTTAACGCTACACTGACCGCGTGAAGAGGGGCATCGATCGCAGGCAAATTGTATGGCCCGCGAACGGCACGCTGATTCCGGACACCGGCTGGCGTCTGTGGGTCGGTCGCGACTGGTTGCTAGGGACTGGGGACTAGGAGAGCGATGGCTGATCGTGTTCGTATTGGCATCGATCTTGGCGGGACGAAGATCGAAGGGCTGGCGCTCGATGCAGGGGGCGAGGAGCTGGCGCGGCTGCGCATTCCGACTCCGCAGCACGACTACGAGGCGACGGTTGCGGCGATTGTGTCGGTCGTCGAAGATCTCGAGCGGCGCATCGGCGGCAATCGCGACCGCGAGCAGCCGACGGTGGGAATCGGCATTCCGGGCACGGTGGTGCGCGCGACAGGGCTGGTGAAGAACGCCAACTCGACGTGGCTGAACGGCCGTCCGCTGGAGCGCGATTTGAGTGCGGCGCTGGGGCGTGAGGTGCGCTGCGCGAACGATGCGAACTGTCTCGCGGTCTCCGAGGCGACGGACGGCGCGGCGGCGGGCGCGGCCATGGTGTTTGCGGTCATTCTTGGCACGGGCTGCGGCGGCGGCGTGGCCGTGAACGGGCGCGTGCATGTCGGTCCGAACGGCGTGGCCGGCGAGTGGGGCCACAATCCTCTGCCCTGGGCGCGGCCAGATGAGTTGCCTGGCCCTGAGTGCTACTGCGGCCGGCGCGGCTGCCTGGAGACATGGATTTCAGGCACCGGCTTGTGGAAGGACCACGAGCGCGTGACGGGCATCCGCATGACCGGCGAGGAGATTGTGCGCGCGGCGGAGGCGGGCGATGCGGCCGCTGAGGCGAGCCTTCAACGGCTGGAGGAACGGATCGCGCGCGCGCTGGCGGCGCTGGTCAACCTGCTCGATCCGGATGTCATCGTGGTGGGCGGCGGGCTGTCGAAGCCGGACCGCATCTACCGGAATGTGCCGCCGCAGATCGAGCGGCATCTGTTCGGCGGCGGCGCGGTGGCGACGCCTATCCGGCAGGCGAAGCACGGCGATGCGAGCGGAGTGCGCGGCGCGGCGTGGCTGTGGCCGAACGGGTGATTTTTTTTAGATATATTGGCGCGTAAAATTCCTACTTTCAGCAGGATACGTCGGTGACGCGGCTGCAAAATATTGAAAACAGGAAACTTGCGCACAAATTTCCTGCTTTCTGTGAGTTACGGGGCGCTGGGTGTGCCTCGACCCAAGAAAAAGAGGCTGCAGAAACGACGAAAGCGGCGGGTTTCGCCGCTGGGTTCCTGAGCTTCTGTATCTATTTTATCAAGCGGGGCAAAACTAAAATGCCACTCTTTGAAAAAATATATCTCGCGCGGATGGAGGAGTTTAGCCGGGAATAGCGCTGCGCCGGGTCTTGACATCGCTGGAGCAGAAAGGCGGATCTCGAGCTGTAAGCTGACAGCTTTTCAGCTTAGAGCTTGGGCGCGGGCGGTTCGGAGTTGCGGGCGAGGGCCACGCGGGGGACGCCCTGGAGGTCGTCGACGAAGCGGACGGAGTTCCAGCCGGAGAGGAGCCCGGCGAGGGCGTCGCGCTGGCCGTGACCCATCTCAAGCGCGAGCAGGCCGTTAGGTACGAGGGCGGCGCGGGCCTGCGGGATGAGGCGGCGGTAGATGGCGAGGCCGTGGTCTTTTCCTGAAACGACGGGGGCGAAGAGTGCGGTTGCCGGTTCGTAGTCGCGAACCTGAGGGTGGAGGGTCTCGCGGTCGGACTCGGGGATGTAAGGCGGGTTGGAAACAAGTACTTCGTACCGTTCTCGACGCGCTTCGCGCGTGGCTGTCGCTTCTCGCGTATGACCCTTGTGGCGAACGCTGTCGAGCAGGTCGGATTGGATAAAGTCGATACGGTCTGCGAGGTTGTGGCGGGCGGCGTTTTCGCGAGCGATGTCCAGCGCCGCGGGAGAGATGTCGGTGGCCGTGATCTGCGTGTGCGGCAGATGGTGCGCGAGCGCGATGGCGATGGCGCCGGAGCCGGTGCCGATGTCGAGGATGCGGACCGCCGAGTCGAAAGGCAACCCACCCTTTCGCGGTGAGGCCGCGAAAGGATGGGCCACCCGGCTGTCAGGCGCAAGCTCGGCGAGGACGGATTCGACGAGGTGTTCGGTTTCGGGGCGCGGGATGAGGACGGCGGGAGTGACGCGGAGGGTGAGGCCGTAGAACTCCTGTTCGCCGGTGATGTACTGGATGGGCTCGTTCTTCAGACGCCGGGCGATGGCGGCTTCGTACACAGCCAGTCGTTCTGCCGTGATTTCGCGATCTGGGTTTGCGTACAACTGCGCGCGCGTCATGCCGAGCGTGTGCAGAAGCAGCGTGAGCGCATCGCGTGACGTTGTTTCGCGCAGGTCGGGTGAGGCTGCGAGTTGCGCTGTGGCGCGGGCGAGGATGGCGGAGGCAGTTATCAGTTGGAAGTTCCCATTGGCAGTTGCTGCCCATCGTCAAAGCGATATGAAAGCTATCCCTACTGCTCAGGCGGCGCTGTTGACGCGCATGCAGATCTCAGAGGTTCTGCCGCAACGGGCAACGAGGGATCGCACAGTTCTTTCCATCGCATCCGGAGCAATGTGTCCTGCATCCCCGGGCTCATTCCGGCGAATTCCTCAGCAACGACCGTCCGAACGATGGATGCGTCGACCGGACTAAGTCCATGGGCGCTCATCAACAGAAACCGCGCTGTCTGCTCCTTATTCGAGCCCGTTCTCTGCGGAAGAGTAGCGACCATCTCGCTCATTTCGCGGTTGTACTCTTCCACTGCCTCCGCATGGGGCATCTTTGTTTCAGCCACCGCGTGGCTGTGGTACAGCTCGAATGTCTTGTTCTGAAGAAATGCCTTGGTCTGTTGCAGGGCGGACTGGAGCACACCCGTCGGGACCCGCTGCGTATCGTCCCATGCCGCCTGCAGCAGTTGCCTTTGCAGCTCTAGGTTCCTTGAATGGTGAAGGCCGTTCAGCATTACCAGCCCGGTGTCGTCGCCACTGCCGTCTTCTTTGTCCTCAAGAATCCAGCGGACTTTTGCCCGGACCGCATCGTCCCCCTGCAGATATGAGAGCCGGGTCGCCGCCTCTCGACGGGCCTCCTTCTCCTTGTCAAGACGCGCTTCCTCTTCGGCCTCGGCAGCATAGACCCTGCGCACAAGATCTTCCATGTGCTTCGGATCGCCTGGTGGATTTTTCTTCGCTGCGTCGAGTTCCTGTATCAGAGGTTCCATCTGCTTCCTGAGGTCGGGGGAGGGTTCAGTCTGCAACTCTTTCTCGACCTGGCGCGAAAGTTCGGCGACCAGCGCGCTTTCCTCGTCTTGTCCTCGCGGCAGGATGTCAATTCCAATCGCATTTGTCGTCTCACTCCATTTCGGGGCGCAGCATGTCCCTGGTGGGATGCCGCTCATAGATGGAACCACACGACCCGTTGTGATGGTGATCTCGTAGTGACCTGGGCGCTGAAAGACTATACTCCGGTTCAACAGGACCGGAATGCGGACCGGATCATAGCCCAGGTCCTGTGGTGAACCACCGCGTTGGCCCCCCTGAGAGCGAATCCAGCCGTCAGACGGTATTACGTTGACGAGGTCCTGCGGAGCATTGAACCGGTTGGTATCCATGAAGATCGCATATCCCGCGGCCTTGGCTGTGAACACCAGATCAAGTGTGATTGGGTCACCGAGCTTGAATCGGGTCTGTTGCTCGTGCGATTCCAGTCGCACGGCGACGCCAGAGCTATTCGTGGGCGGGTCAGGGGCTTGCGCTAATCCCACAGCGAATGAAAGACCCATGGCAACAATGATGATCGACGAGACGAGATAGCGCACGGACGTCATTGTCGGAATTGTATGCGTCTCAGTACG
This sequence comes from Acidobacteriaceae bacterium, assembly GCA_035552995.1. Lineage (GTDB taxonomy): Bacteria > Acidobacteriota > Terriglobia > Terriglobales > Acidobacteriaceae > Edaphobacter. The sequence goes on from DATNEM010000207.1 coordinate 22,099, forward strand.
CCAGTAAAGCTACTTCGTTTGCGCGATGCGGATGATGTTGCCGTCGGGGTCGGTGACGGAGATCATGTCGACGGTGTGGGTCTTGCCGTTGCTGGTGGCGCTCGCGGCGGCGCGCTGGAATTCCACCTGCTGGCGCTTGAGTTGCGAAACGGATTTTTCGATGTCAGGTGTAGACAGCACGATGGAGGAGCGCGTGCCGAGCTCGGATGCGGGGACGATCTCCACCGACTGGCCGGATTTTCCTGGAAGGTCGAGGTGGCCGGGGCTGACCGGCGATTGCGAGAAGCCGAGCTTTTGCAGGTAGTAGGTGCGAGCCGCGGCGGGGTCCTGCATGGAGAGCGCAACGACGGTCATTCTGTCGCCGACGCGGTCGGGGCCGAGGTGCTGGCCGAAGTCCTTGGAGTGGAAGGACGCGGGCATGTACTGGGTGTACTCGATGTTCTGCGGGCCGGAAGGCTGGTCGGGGCCTTTCATGGTGAAGAGCAGATTGCCGGCGCCGGCGGTGCGCACGGAGATGGGCGTCAGGCCTTCGCCGACGTAGAAATCGTGCAGTGCGTTGAGGTCGGCGCCTTCAAAGCAGAGATGCAGGAAGCCTATCTGCGGATCGCGGTCGGTGACGGGGTAAATCTCGATGTACTGGCGGTCGTTGATCTTGATGAAGGACTGGGTGACGACGTCGCCGGTCTTGCGATCGAAGGGGTGGTCAAAGCCAAGCTTGTGGTAGAAGTCCACTGATGCGTTCATATCCTTGACGCGGATGGCGATGTGCGCGATGCCGTTCATCGCGGGCGAAGAAGCGGGCGCGGTGGTCTCCGGCGGCAGGCCGGGCTCGGGCTGGGCGACAGCGAGTGCGGGAGTGAGCACCATAAGAGCGGCTGCGAGCGCGGCGCGATACCCCACCCACCGCGCGACTGACATCGCGCGATGAATGGGGCACCCGACGGAACGATGGAGAAGAGACATTGGGTGGTCCTTGGGGAGCAAATCTCCCGGCGCAAGGATTGTCGCAGAGGGAGTTCTCCGTTGTCAGGTCTCAGTTGTCAGGTTGAGAAGAGGTGGAGGGGAGTGCCTGACGATTTCTCGCCGCGCGCCTCCCGCTCCGGTAGTGCGGGTTTTAGAAGGGCAAAAGCAACTGCAGAAATGGACCAGACCTTGGGAGAGGGGTGTTCTTCTGATCCGTGAATGATTATTGCCACTGGGCTAACGGAGAGAACATTCCACCTTGGCGCGAGACAGTCCCCCGTTAGAACTATGTAACCGGGTGGTTACAGTGGGGTGGCGTGAACGGTTACGAGGGAGAGGTTACGAGGAATTCTCAGTTGCCAGTTCTCAGTTGTCAGTGTGCGGGCAAGACGATGTCGCGGGTGTGGGTAGAGGATTCGGTCTCGGGAACGGTTCCGTCGTTGACCTGCACCTGGCCGGGGCGGCCGGCGAAGACGATGCGCACCGACGCGCTGGAGCGTGCGGGCACGCGGAGCTGGCGGGTCTCCTTTGCATCGGCGGAGCGGACGATGACGGGGACCTCGGCCTCGGCGAAGCCGTCGTTGTGTACTTCGACGGCGACGAGCCAACCGGCTGCGGCTGCGCCGTTGGGCTGGAGCTGGCTGGGCGTGACGCTGGCGATGCGGAGGTCGGGCAGGCCGCGGTCGTTGTAGACCCAGTCGCGAAAGAACCAGGCGAGGTCCTTGTGCGTGACAGATTCAAGTATTTGCTCAAAACCATGCGGATCGCGATCGATGCGCGAGTCTTTGCGATAGGTCTGGAGGGCTTGTTTGAGGGCATCATCTCCCGCGATAGCCCGGAGCATCCACCAAACCGCGGCGGCTTTGTTGCGGTAAAAGACCTCGCCGGAGGCATCGGCAAGGCTCGCGCCGGCGAGGCTGGGTTCGTGTGCGGGATTGCTGAAGTCGGGTTCTGCGAGGGCGAGCGGCTGATCGAGGGTAGCGAGTTGCGCAAGTGCGGCGGCGCGGCCTTTGCTGCGCTCGGTCCATAGGAGCGACATGAATTCCGGCAGGCCCTCGTCGATCCATTGGTGGGAAGAGTGCATCCAGGCGTGCGTGAGGGAGTGAACGAGCGCGAGGTTGAGCGAGTCGGGCGCTGTTGAGGGGGACATGGATTGAGCGGACATAGACTCTACAAGCAGCGCGTCGTCCTCAAAGGGGTCGCCGGGGTGGTCGAGGATGGTGAGCGAGCCGTCGGGCTGGGGGCCGAACCAGCCGGTGAGCATGGGTACGATGTCCGCGGCGGCGGATGCGTATGCGGGCAGAACGGAGTCGCGGCCAGAGATGACGGCGATGAGGTCGCTGTTGTCGGGTGGGCCGGTGAGGCGGGCTGCGGCCGCCGTGATGAAGAGGCTTGGAGTGCGGAAGCCTATGGGCTGTGTGTCGAAGGTGACGGTGGCGATGCCGGGCGCGTCAGTGGCGGGTGCGTCGGCGTTGTCGCTGATGGCGGTGAGCTGGCCGCGGCGGCCGCACAGGTAGGCGGCGTCAGGCGGCTCGCCGGAATATTCAATGGCGAGGCGGAGGCGGAGGGTGGCGGCGGATTCGCGGAGTTTAGTGCGGCCGACCAGATCGAAGAACTTTGCGCCGTCGCCGAGGAATACAGGCGGCGTATCGACGGGATACCAGAGGACGTTGCCGAAGCCGCGCAGCGCGGTGCCGGTGAGGGTGTCTGCGTCCGGGTCGGCGGGGGCGATGGCGTCCCAGTCCTGCGCAACGGCCTGCGTGCCGGGTGCGCCGATGCGGACGAGGCGGTCGGCGGAGGGCTGGATGGCGCCGGAGTAGAGCGCGATCAGCGAGAGCGATGCTCCTGGCGCGAGTGGTTGCGGGAGGCTGATGACGGCTTCCGACATGGAGCCGGTGTGGTCGGCGTCGGTGTCGACCAGTCGTGAGGTGAAGTGCGCGGAGGCGGGTGGGGCGTTGGGGCTTGCGCGCAGTGAGATGGCGTCCCAGCGCAGCGTGGAGGAGAGCTGCAGGATGACGCGCGAGAGCGGTGCAGCGCCGTCATTGCGGACGGTGAGGGCGGCGCGTGCGGAGAGGCCCGCGGACGCGGGTGTGAGGTGCAGGTCGAGGTCGTAGGCGGTGATGGTGAGGGCGGTGCGCTCGGCTGCGGTGACGTGGAGAGGGTCGGTGTCGCCCGGAGCGAGGCTGGCGGCGGGCGCGGGCGATTGTGGAGGCGAGTCTGGGTTGGCGGTGGCGTCGCGCGAGAAGATGACGGTTGAGCCGGGCGGGGGAGCGGGCGATGTTTGCGAGTCCGGCTGCGAGGTGGATTGGGCTACAGCGGGCAGCAGCGAAAGAGCGAAGGCCAACAAGAAAACAAATGCGGGGATCCCTCGGCTGCACGCTACGCGCTTCGCTCGGGATGACGGCATCTTTTCCCACAGCGGATCAACCGCAACCCACCCTTCCGCGATGCGAAAGGGTGCGCCACCCGGCTGCAGTGGCCTGGGATGACGGCATTTGAGGCAATGCGGGAACTTCACGAGCCGAGACCTTTGCGCGGCTTGGCGGGTGCGGGATTCTGTTGCGCGGCGGCCGGTGCAGATGCGGGTGTACGGCGCTGGCGCATGGCTTCATACATCACAACGGCGCCGGCGACGGATACGTTGAGTGACGACACTTGGCCGGCCATGGGGATGCGAAGGAGATGGTCGCAGGTTTTCTTCACCAGGTCATGCAATCCCGCGCCTTCACGGCCGAGGACCAACGCGCAATCGGTGCGGAAGTCGAAGTCGGAGTAGTCGGGCTTGCCGCGCTCGTCGAGGCCGATGACCCAGACGTTTGCCTGCTTCATCTGTTCAAGCGCGCGGACGAGGTTGGTGACGCGTGCGATGCGCACGTGCTCGCTGGCGCCTGCGGAGGTTTTGGCGACGGTCGCCGAAACAGGAGCAGTGCGGCGCTCGGGCAGGATCACGCCGTCGACGCCTGCGCCGTCGGCGGTGCGGAGGAGGGCGCCGAGGTTGTGGGGGTCTTCCACGCCGTCGAGGGCGAGGTAGAAGTGGTGCGGAGTGGCTATGGGATGCAAACGTGAGTTAGACGAGCGGTCGCGGGCAAGGTCGGCGAGGAGGTCCTCGATGGAGAGGAAGCTGCGTTCGCGGACGAGCGCGACGGCCCCCTGATGCGCGTCGGTGCGGGCGGTGCGGGTAAGGTTCTCGCGAGGCTCCAGGGTCATGCAGACACCCGCCTCGCGGCAGGCCTGGGCGAGCTGGTCGAGGCGCGCGTCTTTCCGGTCGCGGGCCAGCATGACGCGGTCGAGCCTGCGGGCGCCGGAGCGGACGGCTTCCTCGACCGGGTGCAGGCCGTAAAGGACTTCCATGGAAAGAGTTTACGTTGCCGAATCTTTTCGGCCAAAACGACCGAAATGCCCGTAGAATGGTATGCGGAACTGTTTCCCAGGGCATTTTGGTCGCAAAGTTTCGGGTTTCCCCGCGGGAGGGGTGTGCGAATGGCGTTATGGCGCAAAACAGAGGGCGGGGATGTGGAAATAACCTCTGTCCACCGAGACTTTTCCGGGAAAGCTGCCGTCTCTAACGGTATGCGCGGCGCGGCGATTGCCATCTCGGCTGAACAGGCTGAAACTACAGCACGGGAGAACGCGGCGATTGCCCGCGGCCTGAAGAACCAGGACACCGAGCTTCTCGACCACCTGATTGAGATGTATCAGCATCGGCTGCTGCGCTACCTGCTGTTTTTGACCGGCAAGCGCGAGGTCGCCGAGGACCTCTTCCAGGAGACCTGGATGCGGGTGCTGCTGCGCGGCAGCCAGTACAACGGCAAGGCGCGCTTCGATACCTGGCTGTTCACGATTGCACGCAATCTGGTGATCGATCTCTCGCGCAAGCGCACCATGGCTTCGCTGGATGAGATGAGCGAGGTGACCGAAGAGGGCCGCGCGTTTGAGATTGCGACCGACGGACCTTCGCCGCACGAGCAGTTCAAGCTGAGCGAGGACCGTGCCGAGGTGGCCGCGGTGCTGCTGAAGCTGGAACCCAGCTATCGCGAGGTGCTGGTGCTGCGGTTCCATGAAGAGATGTCGCTCGAGGAGATTGCAGGCGTGACTCGCGCGCCGCTGTCGACGGTGAAGTCGCGGCTTTATCGCGGGCTGGCGGCGCTGAAGCCGGAGATTGAGCATCTGCGGGCCTGCCGCGCGGCGGAGGCACGATGATGGCTGCGTGCAACTCACAATTCGGGAATTCGCAGTTCAACGGCGAGATGGACGAGGCATCGATCCTGTCGCGTCATGCGATGGCGACGAACGGCGCCGCTCCGGCTGCGCTGGTGAACCGCACACATCGCGTGGTGCGGCATCGCGCAAAGGCAATGAAGGCGCGGCGCAGCTATGTAAACAGTCTTTGGGTGCCACTGTCTCTCTGCTCGGTGTTTCTGGCGCTGGTCACGTTTGCGGTGTGGAGCGGGATGTACCAAAGCACGGATGCCGCGGAGGCGATTCAGGACGTCGGCTCGCTGACAAGTTTCGACACTACCAACCATCTGATGGTGGCCATGCTCTGGTTTGTTCCTCTTACCCTCATCTTGCTGGTAGCGGTGTGGGTGCGTCATGTACGCAGTCGCGAGAGTGAGCCGGCGCGATGAGTGGTTGGAACTTACAATCCGGCGGCGCGCAGAGAGACA
>DATNEM010000208.1:0-3068 GCA_035552995.1 Acidobacteriaceae bacterium
ATCATAAACAAACCCAATGTGCGCCTTCCACGTAAGCTGAACCAGCGTGCTGCCCCAGTTGGTCAGTCCCTCGGCAAAGTATCGCGACGGCACGTCAATTTCCTTCAGCACCTGCCCGGTTTCGAGGTCTTCCTCGCGCAGTGACGATCGGCCGTTCAGCCCGGTGCTCTCGTAGAGGTGGCCGTCCAGATAAATCAGCCCCTGCGTAAAAGCCTGTGGGTCGTGCGGATAGGCATGCAGCACGCGATAGCTTTCGACCGGCGTTGCCGCCGCGGCCGACGCACAAACAGCGGCGCCAACCATCATCGTCCCAACAAGCCTGGCGAGACTCCCTTTCCTCATGCGTGTCCCTTTTGTTCCCGCTTGCGCGCGGCGCGTTGCGCCGCAAACTCCGCGGGCGTGGGAATCGGCTCCAGGTCTTCTCCTGCAAACATGGCCCGGAAAAAACTCAGCATCTCGTCGCGCAGCAACCCATTCGTCGCCAGGATCTCCTCGCTGTTGAGCTGAAACGGGCTGCCGTCGTAGCGAGTCATGCTTCCGCCAGCCTCTGTGACCAGCAACGCGCCGGCCGCCGTGTCCCACGGATTCAGATTGAACTCCCAATACGCATCCAGCCGTCCGCACGCCGTATAAGCCAGGTCCAACGCCGCCGAACCCGCGCGCCGCACTCCATGCGAACGCAGCGTGAACTGCTGATAAAAATAAATATTTGGATTGTCATGACGTTTGCGGCTGGGAAAGCCGGTTGCCACCAGAGCCTCAGCCAGCACCGGAGTGCGCGACACATGAATGCGCACTCCATTCATATATGCGCCCCTGCCCTTTTCTGCCGTGAACAGTTCTTCGCGCAGCGGATCATAGATCACGGCAGCAACAAGCTCCCCATCCTGCGAAGCCGGCAGAGAAGGCGAGCGCTTTTCCAGCCCCATCGAAACGCAGAACGCCGGAAACCCATGCGCGAAGTTCGTCGTTCCGTCCAGCGGATCGATATACCAGCGATACTCGCTCTCCAGGTGCGAACGCGTCCCCTCCTCGCCGTAAATTCCATGAGAAGGAAACACTTCATGCAGGCGTTCCACAATCAGCTTTTCCGACGTGCGGTCGGCAACCGTCACCAAGTCCACATCGCCCTTGTACTCGGTGGCCACGCCCTGGTGATAGTAGTCGCGCAGCAGCGCACCCGCTTCCAGAGCAATCCGCGAGGCCGGCAAGGCAAATTCAAACGCCTCCAGCGCGCTCATTGCGCGGCACCGGACTCGGCCGCTCCATCTTCCTTGGATTTGCGCCGCCGCTCGGCGTCTCCCCGGCGAGGCTGCTCGGAGATGGTGCGAATCTGCTGCTTGTAAATGAACAGGTTCGGCTTGCCCTCACGCGTCAGGCGGACCATCCGGTCGTCGAAATACTCAATCCATCCTGATACGCTCTCGCCATCGCTCAGCCTCACGTTCACCGGAATCTGCTTTTCGCTCAGGTAGCGCAGGTAGAGCGCTTCCTGCCCGGTCTCTCCCGCAGGCGTAGTCTTCTTCTGCCTTCGCGCTTTATTCGTCACCGACATGCAATTATTCTAATGGCTCTCGACGATTGCCTGTTGCTACTGGCTCGGTTGGTCGCTGTCTCCCGCGGGATAATACCCGGTGCGGTTCTGCACCGTGTATGGTCCGTTGATCTTCGGCGCATACGTCAGCTTCACCGAAATCTTTCGAAACCTGCTGCCGCGCGCCGGGGGGGTCGGATAGTAGCCGAGCAGGTATTGTGTCCGCAGATTTTCCAAAACTTTCTGGAACACCTGCCGCAGGTTGTTCGCATTGGCATAAAAATACTGGCCGCCGGTCTCCTCTGCCAACGAGATCATCGCGTGCTCCCCGTCCGTATCGCGTCCTGCATCGGCAACAATGGGAAGGTCGATAATGCTGTACACCATCACATCGCCTTGGCGCGCCGCCTCCAGCGCCTGCCCATAATCCACTTCGTATTTCGTGTTGCCGCCGTCGGAAATCAGCAGCAGCACCTTGCGCCCATGGCGCGGCTGCAGCCGCTGCGACGCCAGGTAGACCGCCTCGTAAAGCGCCGTGGCTGGTCCAAAATCAAGGTGATTCAGCCCTGCATCAATCAGCCGCACATTGCACGTGAAGGGAACCACCTCGCGTACGTCCGAGTTGAAGTCCATCAGGTCCAGCCGGTCAGCCGGGCGCAGCAGCGCGCGCGCAAACTCCCGCGCCGCGTCCTTCTCCACCGGAATGTCCTTTCGCGTGCTGCCGCTGGTGTCGATCGCCATCACAATCGACAGAGGAACGTTCGTCTCGCGCTCAAAATACGAAATCTTCTGCGGACGCCCTTCCTCGCTAAGCGCGAAATCCTTCACCGTAAGCCCCGGCACCGGAGCGCCGTTCGCGTCCGTCACATTCACAAACACATTGACGAGGCGCACATTCACATGGATCGGCGGCCCCACCGGCTGATGCGGAGGAGCCGTTTGCGCGCTCGCCCCTGTCGAAACCATCGCCCACGCCAGCGCCGGCGCTGCTGAAATCCAGAACAGCTTCACGCCGAAATCTCCGGGGGAAAGGGCTCGCCATCCGCCCAGACTGCGCCATCGGCAAAATGCTCTTTCTTCCAGATGGGAACCGTCTTCTTCAAAGTGTCAATCAGCCAGCGACAGGCTTCAAAAGCCGCCGCGCGATGCGCCGAGGCCACCGCAATCAGTACACTCGTCTCGCCAATCTCTAGCCGTCCCAGCCTGTGCACCAGAACAATATCGCGAATCGCAAAGTTCTCTGCCGCCTTGGCCGTAAGAGCGCGCATCTGCTCCAGAGCCATATCCTCATACGCCTCATAGACCAGATAGAGTGTGCCGCGCCCCCGCGAGTTGTTGCGCACAATTCCGTCAAACACCACCACCGCTCCATCCTCGCCGCGTTTCAGCCCGGCAACCAACCATGCCGCGTCAATGGAGTCCCGCGTGAGCGCAACTCTGCCACCCGCGCCCCCACTCACCGGAGGCAGCAGCGCTATCTCGTCGCCCTCATGCAGCGTATGCTCCACCGGAACATACTCCCGATTGACGGCAA
>DATNEM010000209.1:0-12656 GCA_035552995.1 Acidobacteriaceae bacterium
CGCCGCACCGGATACAAGCTCCGGAGCTTCCGCCGCTGCGCACGCCACTGCTAAAGAAGCGGGCCTTCCCGCGTGCGATGGAGCGTCCAAGGATGCCGCGAAGTGCGTGACGGCGCCGGCATCCGGCTCTCACGCCACGACACGCGTGAACAAGGTCGAGAGCTTTACCGTCAAGCAATAGCCCCTGTTGCCGGCATCCAATCGCGGTCGCGACCATACGGGCGGGCGCGGGTTGACCCGGTTTTTCGTTGACTTGGCCCTCTGTGCTGTGGGAGGCTGACAGCAATCGCAGAGGTGTGCAGGATGAGAGTTCTGTGGGCAGTTGGCCTTATTGCAGCCAGCGTAGTCGCGCAAGGGCAGGTCCACGCCATTCATGAAAGCGCGCCGCCGCCCAACCCGGCGCTGCAGCACGCACCAGATGGCGGCACGCGCTTCACCACCAGAGCATCGATATTGCGCCGCTCGAAAACGCGCCATTTACGGCGCGGATCGATACGGAGTGGACCCGCATTCTCCCGGATGGTTCGAGCGCGGTGGTAAAAAACCATCGGACAGTAGCGCGTGACAGCACTGGCCGGATCTTCCAGGAACGCCGTTACTTCAACCCGACCGGCGATACGGATCTGCCACCCCTCTCAGAACTGGAGTATGCGGACCCGATGCGACACGAGTTGCTCACCTGCAATCCGCAGCGGAAAATCTGCTACCAAAGCCAATACCTGCGACCGGCGCTTTACAAAATGCCTGCGGGAATGACGGGCCTGGCAGTCTGCAGCTGCGCGAGCAGACCTGGCGCCGGCATCAAGATTGAACGGCAGGCGCTGGAACAGCAGACGATCGAGAACCTGGACGCCATCGGTTCGCGCGAGATAACAACACTGCCGGCGGGCACTTTCGGGAATGCGAGCCCACAACCGATTGTGAAGGAATTCTGGTACTCGCCGCAGCTGGGGATCAATCTCGTAACGAAGCGGTTCGATCCGCGAGCGGGGTCAGAGAACTTCGTTGTCAATCACGTGTCGCTCAACGAGCCGGACCCGAAGCTTTTTGAGCCGCCCGCGGACTACACGATCGTCCGGCAGCAGGTGGTGCGGCCGGCAACAACGCCGGCTAATTAGCCGTAGACGCTCCGTCTGCCCTCTCAAGCACCTTGCGCACGCCGGCCAGAAACCCCGCGGGATCGAACTCGCTGCGCACGACGTCGTCCGGGCAGTCGGTCAGGACGGCCACGCGCCAATTGCATGCGAAGGCGACAAGCTGCTTGTGCTTTCCAGTTTTGATCTCCGAGCAAAGATGCTCGGCTTCGGGAATGCCGCGCTCGCCCTCCACATCGATCAGAACAAGGTCATACGGCCGCGCAGCGAACATCTGCGCCGCTTCGTCGGCTTTTAGCGTGGAATCGACGTGAAAGCCGGAGATGCGCAGGATCTCGTCCCGGACAGGACGAAGCATCTCGCGGCGGCAAACATGAAGGATGGCGGGAGAGTCGGAGTGGTTCGCAGGGAGATTCGTCAAGGGACCCTAAACAAAATGCTGAGATCGCGAGAGCACAGAACTTTATTCGCGGCTCATGCGTGGAGTTGATGTCAGTGAGACGAATTCTACCGCAATTCGTCTGCGCGGCATTACTGCGGGTCATAGTTGAGATTGGGGCTAAGCCAGCGCTCGGCCTCCGCGATGGTGAAGCCTTTGCGGGCGGCGTAGTCCTCCACCTGGTCGCGGCCGATCTTGCCCAGGCTGAAATAGCGCGACTGCGGATGCGCGAGATAGAGCCCGCTGATGCTGGAACCGGGCCACATCGCGAACGACTCCGTGATCTGGATACCGGTCGCGGCCTCAACATTAAGCAGCGGCCAGATAGTTCCCTTCTCGGTGTGATCGGGGCAGGCAGGGTAGCCCGGCGCAGGGCGGATGCCGCGATACTTCTCGTGGATCAATTCGTCGTTGGTGAGGTTCTCGTCGCGGCCAAAGCCCCACTCCACGCGCACGCGCTTGTGCAGGCATTCGGCGAACGCTTCGGCGAGGCGGTCGGCTACAGCCTCCGCCATGATCGCGTTGTAGTCGTCGTTCGCGGCGCGGAAACTCTCGCGCAGTACGTCGAGCCTGATCCCAGAGGTGACCGCGAAGGCGCCGATGTGGTCTGGCAGACCCGTCTCCCTGGGTGCGACGAAGTCGACGAGCGAGCGGCAGGCCTCATTGCCCTCGCGGTTGGCCTGCTGGCGAAGGAAATGGAAGCGAGTCAACACTTGTGAGCGCGACGCATCAGCATAGAGCTCGACGTCATCGCCCGCCGCGTTCGCCGGAAACAAACCGTAGACGCCCCGCGCGGTAATCAGCTTCTCAGCGATGATGCGGTCGAGGAGGACGTTGGCATCGGCAAAAAGCTTTTTCGCTTCAGTGCCTTGATTCGCGTCGTCGAGAATGCGCGGGTAGATGCCCTTCAGTCCCCAGGCGTGAAAAAGCGGCGACCAGTCGATGAACTCGCGCAATGTGGCGAGAGGAAAATCGTTCAGAACGTGGATGCCCGTGAAGTCCGGAGTGGCGATGTCCTCCGCGCGCCACTCGATGGGCGTGCGGCGCGCACGGGCTTGCTCGATAGAAACCAGCGGCTGGCGCGGTGTGGCGTGAGATTTTCGTACGGCCTCATACTCGGCCTGGTGTTGCGCAACAAATTCCGGCTTGCCCTCTTCGCTCAGCAGGCTTGTCGTAACGGGAACCGCGCGGCTGGCGTCCACAATGTGGATCACCGGCTGGCTGTAGTGCGGCGCAATTTTGATCGCCGTATGCGCACGGCTGGTAGTGGCGCCGCCGATCAGCAGTGGCACCTTGAACTGCTGACGCTCCATCTCGCGCGCGACGTGCACCATCTCATCCAGCGACGGCGTGATGAGCCCGCTGAGCCCGATGATGTCCGCGCGGACCTCTTTGGCGCGGGCCAGGATTTTATCGGCGGGCACCATGACACCCATGTCGATGACCTCGTAGTTGTTGCAGGCCAGCACCACGCCGACGATATTCTTGCCAATGTCGTGCACGTCGCCCTTCACGGTCGCAAGCACGATCTTGCCCTGCGCGCGGACTTCCTGTCCGGCGGCAGCGAGTTCTGCCTTCTCCGCTTCCATGAAGGGCGTGAGATACGCGACGGCCTTCTTCATCACGCGCGCTGACTTGACTACCTGCGGCAGAAACATCTTGCCTGCACCAAAGAGATCGCCCACGACTCCCATGCCGTCCATCAACGGGCCTTCGATCACCAACAGCGGTCGGCCGAGTTTCTGCCGTGCCTCTTCGGTATCCGCGTCGATGTAGTTATCGATGCCCTTCACCAGCGCATGCGAGAGGCGTTGCTCAACGGTGCTGCTACGCCACTCCTCGGTCTTCTTCTCAGTTGCGCCGGAAGAATCAGCACCGGCGGCTTTGAGCTTTTCGCCATAGTCGACGAGTCGCTCCGTTGCGTCGGGCCGGCGGTTGAGCAAAACATCCTCAACCATTACTTTAAGTTCCGGCTCTATTTCTTCATATACCTCTAACATGCCGGCATTGACAATTCCCATGTCAAGGCCGGCGGCAATGGCGTGAAAGAGGAAAGCAGAGTGCATCGCCTCGCGGACTTTGTTGTTTCCGCGGAAGCTGAAGGAGATGTTGGACACGCCGCCGCTCACTTTGGCGTGCGGCAGGTTCTCCTTGATCCAGCGCGTCGCGCGGAAGAAGTCGACGGCGTAGTTGTTATGCTCCTCCATGCCGGTCGCGACGGTGAGGATATTGGGATCGAAGATGATGTCCTCAGGCGGAAAACCAACTTCGTCGACCAGGATGCGATACGCCCGCTCGCAGATACGAATACGGTCCTCATACGTCGCGGCCTGACCCTGCTCATCGAACGCCATGACGACCACCGCTGCGCCGAAGGTGAGCGCGGTATGCGCGTGCGCGCGGAATGCCTCTTCGCCCTCCTTCAGCGAGATGGAGTTGACGATGCCCTTGCCCTGAAGCAGCTTGAGTCCGGCCTCGAGCACCTCCCACTTGGAGGAGTCCACCATGAATGGAACTTTGGCGACCTCCGGCTCGCTCGCCAGCAGCAGCAGGAATCGCGTCATCGCGGCGACGCCGTCGATCATGCCCTCGTCCATGCAGATGTCGATGACGTTAGCGCCGTTCTCCACCTGCTGGCGGGCGACCGCAACGCCTTCCTCGTACTTCCCTTCCTTGATCAGCTTCGCGAACTTCGGCGATCCGGCGACGTTGGTGCGCTCGCCGATCATGATGAAGACGCCAGGCTGCTGCGTGAACGGCTGCGAGCCGGAGAGTCGCAGCGGCTTCGTCTCCCGCTTTGCGTCGTGCTTGGTTTCCGCCAGGCTCATGCGGCGGCCTCGGCCAGCCGAGCAGCGCCGTACGGTCGCGGCGCACGGCCCTCCAGCGCCTTCGCGATTGCGGCAATGTGCTCTGGCGTGTTGCCGCAGCAGCCGCCCGCGATGTTGATCAGGCCGCCCTCCGCGAAGCTGCCCAGCGATCCTGCCATGTCCTTCGGCTCCAAGTCGAAGCCCGTAGGCGAAAGCGGATTGGGCAGGCCTGCATTGGGATATGCGGAGATAACGACGTTGGCCTTATCTGCCAGCTCGGACAGAAATGGATACATCAGGTCCGGGCCAAGCGAGCAGTTCAGGCCGATGGAGAGCGGGCGCGCGTGTTCCATCGCATTCCAGAAGGCTTCTACGGTCTGCGCGGAGATCATCGTCTCGCCCCCGCGTCCCACGGCAGCAGAGATCATGATGGGCAGCTCGGGCTTTGGCCCTCCGGGTCGGCGGCCCTGCTCGTCGAAGACCTCGCGGATGGCGACGAGCGCGGCTTTGGCGTTGAGCGAATCAAAGATGGTCTCAACAAGTAATAGGTCGGAACCACCGGCGATCAGGGCGCGCACCTGCTCGGCGTAGGCCTGCTTCACCTGATCGAACCTGATAACGCGGAAGCCGGGATCGTCGGCATCCGGGGAGTTCGAAAGCGAGACCGTCAACGGACCGATGGCGCCCGCGACAAATCGCTGGCGGCCTGTCTGGTTCGCAACACGGTCGGCCCACTCGCGGCATTGGCGCGCAGACTGCTCGTTGATCTCTGCCGCGAGGGATTGCAGCGCCGGATCGTCGATCACCTGCTGGTAGAACTCAGGATCCTTGCGGCCGCCCCGCTCACGCGGGTCTTCGACGAAGAACTCGCTCTGCGCAATGGTGGTCGCGCCGAAGGTGTTGGTCTCGATGATGTCCGCGCCGGCTTCGAGGAAGCGGCGATGGATGTCGCAGATCATCGCCGGCTGCGTCAGCGAAAAGATGTCGCCGTTATTCAGCAGGTCCTTGTCCGCATTCTTGAACCGTTCGCCGCGGATGTCGGCCTCTTTCATGCCGTAACTGCGAATGGTAGTGCCCATCGCGCCGTCGAGGATGGCGATGCGGTGTTCGAGAATCATTTCCAACGGATGCTTTTCGCGTGCGGTCATATCGATCTCAACTCGGCTTTCTGCGCGGCAGAAATCTCGCGCGATGCAGCAGGTGGGCAATGGCCCTTTACGTATGTGGATGCCGGAGAGAAGTGGAGGATGCTGCTATGCGAGAACTCCGGCCTCGTCCTGCGGCGACGCGATGGCGTCCGGCATTCGCGGGTTGGGGACCAGCAGGTCCTCCTTGCGCATGACGAGGGTGGTTGCGTTCAGCGAAGCCAGCTCGAAGCCGTGGCCATGCGTGATGGCATCGGTTGGACACGCCTCCACGCAGTAACCGCAGAAGATACAGCGGTTGTAGTCAATGTTGTAGACCCTGGCGTAGCGCTCGGAGGAGGAGATGCGCTGTTCGGTCGTATTATCGGCGGCCTCGATGTAGATGCAATTTGACGGACAGGCCGCCGCGCACAGGTAGCAGGCGACGCACTTCTCCAGGCCATTCTCGTCGCGCTGCAGCTGGTGCTTGCCGCGGAAGCGCTCCTGGAAGACGGCGCCGCGCAGGGGGCCGGGACCGTCGGGGTAGTTCTCCACCTCCGTGGGCTTGAACATCTCGCCCAGCGTGACGCTCATTCCCTTGGCAATCGCACCGACGTTTTTGACGATGGACATACCTTGAGTATACAGCCGCATGCGAGGTAGCCTGATACGCATGAACCGAACGAAGTTCTGGATGCGCATCTTTGCTGGGGGCGTGACACTTGCTCTCTGCGTGGGGATTGCAGCGGCGATCCTTCACGCCAAAGGCATCTCGTTTCAACTGACCCACAGCTATTTCACGTTGGGTCCAGTGCATGCGCAGGACAAGATGAGCGGGAGGGCGAAGCCGGTGGCGGCGCCTTCGAGCAGACTGACAGTAACGGTCGATGGCAAGACGACCACCTTCTCTTCCGCGGCTCTGGGCCCCGATGAGTTTCCGCAAAAGACCGTGAAGGTCCACAACGAGCACACCAAGGCGGATGAGACTTATGTCGGTCCCACGCTGGGCGATGTGCTGGCGAGCGCCGGCTTCGATGTAACCAAGGCGACGCAGCGCGAGATGCTGCACAGCTACGTGCGTGCCGAGGGCACAGATAAGTACTGGGTGCTCTATTCGCTGACGGAGGTCGAGCCGAGCGAGCACTCAGGTGATGTAATCGTGGCGACCGACATGAGCCCGGGTGGGCTGGGCGCGGATGGCCAATTCAAGCTCATCTCCAGCGAAGACAAGAAGCCGCAGCGCTGGGTGAGAAACCTGACGGCGATCACGGTGACGCAGGCACAATAGCGGACGACTTGGCAGCCGTAGCGCGAATGTGGTTCACTTTCGGGCATGGCGAACAAGACCTCTCGACGCAACTTCCTCCGCACGGCCCCGGTGGCCGCGGCGGCCGGCTTCACTCTTGCAGAGTCGCTCGCGGCAATGGCGCAGGCGGCTGCAACGACGGTGCAGGAGGGTGAGCAGGTGAATGCCGCCGCCCAGCCCTTCAAACTCTGGACGAGCAAGGAACTGGACGCTGATCGAGCGGCGCTGGACGCGAAGCCTGGCGACAACCGGCTTCATCCAGAGACGGCGGGTGCCCCGATGCAGATCGTCCTGACGACGGAGAAGCACAAGAGCGCGCCGGAGTTCGAGTGGCACGAGGGTCGCGACCACATCGTGCAGATCCTCGACGGGTCAACCCTGTATGAGGTGGGTGGCACGCCGACGGGGTCCAAGGTGATGCCGGGGACCGGCGAGTGGCATGCGACCGGCGCGACCGGCAGCAAATCCATCCTGATGGTGAAGGGCGACATGCTGCTGATCCCTCGCGGCACGCTGCACAAGCGCTCCACAGAGGACAGCGTGACCTTCCTGCTGATCTCAAATCCCGTGCCGCCGAAGTAGGCCCCAACTCGTCTAGTTGGGTTTCCGCTCTGGATGGCCTTTTTCTAGGTGAGTGATTGCGCTGCTGATGCCTTTCTGAATCCGTTCCTCGTCAACGAACTTGCTTGGCAGTCTCTTTTGAAGAGTTGCGTATAACTCCAGAGCTTCATGTGCCCTTCCCTGCCACAGTCTGCATTCAGCCATGTACTGTAGGGCGAGCGTGGTTAACTCTACGTCATCCCGATCAAGGACTCGGCTGGCCAAATCGTATGCCTCATCAAAGCGATCAAGAGCCATAAGGCAGTTCGATCGATCGATCAGCATATCCGTTTCATTCTTGCCGTCTGACTCGATGGCTCGAGCCAAGTCAAACGCTACAAGCGCTTCTTGGCAACGAACCAATTTGACAAGACACCTGCCTCGAAGAAACAGCTGGTCATACTTCCAGTCCAAGAAGTCCTCTCTCTGTAGCGCTTCGCTAGCCAGGTTTTGAGCTATGAGATCAAGTGCCTCCTGAGGGTGCCCAGACTCATAGAGAAAGTCCGCTTCATTCATAGCAGCAAACGCAACAGACAGCTCATAATCGGGTAGTTTCTTGAGTCTCTCCATTGCATCCGTGAGGACTTCAGCCCGATTCAACCAAGTGGAACAAGTCACAATTCCATACAGGGCTCTGTACAGAATCTGTTGATCCTGCGCACGCCCAAGCATCTCTTGGTATCGAGCAAGTGACGCCTCAAAATTGCGCCGGGCGCTGAGTTCTTGCGCTGCTTCAATCTCCCGCTCTGTGATTTCTGGCTTGCTCATTTCGAGGTCATCTCATAACGTTCATTCGATCCCCAGCTTCTTCCAGAGCGCGTCGACCTTTTGGACGACGGCGGGGTCCTGCGTGAGCATCGCGGGCCAGGGACGCGTGAAGCCTTCGGCGGGCCATTTGCGCGTCGCATCAATCCCCATCTTGCTGCCGAAGTTGGGCAGGCGCGAGGCGTGGTCGAGCGAGTCGACAGGCCCGAGGGTGAACTGGATGTCGCGCTCGGGATCGATGTTGTTGGCCACGCGCAGCGTCACCTCCGCGAGGTTCTGCACATCGCAGTCCTCGTCGACGACGATGATGCATTTGGTGAACATGGCCTGGCCCATGGCCCAGATGCCGTTCATCACCTTGCGCGCATGGCCCGCGTAGGACTTGCGGATCGCGACGATCATCAGGTTGTGGAAGACGGCCTCGGGAGGCAGGCAGACATCGACGATCTCCGGCAGCGTGAGTTGCATGAGCGGCAGGAAGATGCGCTCGACGGCCTTGCCCATCCATGCGTCTTCCATCGGCGGCTTGCCTACGATCGTGGCGGCGTAGATGGGGTCCTTGCGGTGCGTAATGCAGGTGACGTGGAAGACCGGGTACTCCTCCGGCATGGTGTAGAAGCCGGTGTGGTCACCGAAGGGGCCTTCAGTGCGCAGCTCAGCCAGGTTGACGTAGCCTTCGAGGACGTACTCGGCGTGCGCGGGGACTTCGAGGTCGACGGTCTCGCACTTCACCAGTTCGACGGGCTTGCCGCGCAGGAAGCCGGCGATGAGGAACTCCTCAACCTCGGGCGGCGCGGGTACGATGGCCGAGAAGGTGGTCGCGGGGTCGGTGCCAATGGCGACGGCAACCTCCATGCGCCCGTCGCGGACTTTGGCCTGGATGGTCTGCGGGACCGAGGCCGTATTGGCTGCCGCAGTAGTGCCGCCGGCGGTGAGGGCCATGATGTCGACGGCTGCGTCTGAACCCACCCTGCGCTGCGCGTAGGATGCAGCACCCGGATTCGTGGCACTTGCAGCCGCATTGCGGAGATGGTCGCGGAGGTGCTCGGCGGCGTTCTTCTGGCGCTGCCAGTGCATGCCCGCCGTCCGGCCGTCGTAGACCTGCATGCGGTACATGCCCACATTGCGCTTGCCGGGCTGGTTTCCAGAGCCGCGGGGGTCGCGCGTGACCACGCAGGGCAGCGTGATGAACGGCCCGGCGTCCTGCGGCCAGGTGGTGAGGACGGGAAGCTGCGTAAGGTCAATTCCCTTCCCACCGTCTTCCACGCTGCGGTGGACGACTTCCTTACACGCGGCGTCCTTGCGGTCGATGACCTTGGGGAAAAAGTTGCCGATCTCGGCGAGCTTAGGCAGCAGCTTTATTTTGTCGAGCAGCGAGGTCGGCGGCTCGGGCCGCAGCAACACGCGGATGCGGTCGGCGATGGCATCCAGCGACTCGGTCTCGAGCGCGAGGTGCATGCGACGCAGCGAGCCGAACTGGTTCATCAGGACGGTTGCGCCGGGATAGCCTGTGACGTTCTCGAAAAGCAGGGCCGGCCCGCCGGCCTTGGCGGCACCCCGGCCGAGCTTGGCGGTGCGATCGGCGATCTCGGCCATTTCAAGATGCGGCGAGATGGGCTCGCGGATGCGGCGCAGTTCGCCGGCCTTGTCCAGCGCTCGGATCCAGTCGCGAAGATCGTTGTAAGGCACGATCCCTATGGTAACGGCAAGCAGTGCTTGCGGCGAGGCATTTGGATAGGAAGGCCCTTTGCGCCTTTACCAGGTGTTGTAGGTCGTGCCGTCGAGGGCAGTCTTCTGGTCGGCGGAGTGGACATCGTCGATGCCGCCGGCGTCGGTCTGATCGACCGAGGTCAGCATGCCGGAGGTGTCGGTGATCCAGTCTTTGTGATTGGTGAAGGGATCGGTGGGAACCTCGTGCAGATAGCCGGAACTGACGAGGTCGTCGAGCGACTGCGGGGCCTGCTGTTTATCGACGGTGTAAGAGTCGATCGCATTGCGCAGCACGTGGAGGTCTTCGCGGAGCACAGCTTCCTTGGCGCGCTGGATGTTGCGGACGTAAGACGGAATCGCAATGGCCGCCAAGGTGGCGATGATGACCATGACGATGAGGAGTTCGAGGAGGGTGAAGCCGTCCTGGGTACTAGTGACTAGGGACCCGGGACTGGGAACGAAATCGCAGGTGTCAAAGGCCTTGCCATCCCTAGTCCCCAGTAACGAGCAACTAGTCCCTTGCACAGGGTGTCGGACCCCACGGATTTGGTTGCGTTTCACCATGTGTTGTATTTGGTGCCGTCGAGAGCCGTACCCTCGCTCTTGGTGAAGACATCGAAAAGATTCTGGCCGCCCCAGGAGTCGGAGTCCGCGTCATCCTGGTTGGAGCGCATGCCCCAATCGGTGGTCTTGGTCATGGGATCGGTGGGAATGGCGCGAAGGAAACGGACCTTTTTATCCTGCACCTCCACACCGTCGACGAGGGTCTGGAGATCGGGCGGATAGCCGAGGCTGTCTGCTTTCACCTGAATGCCTCCGCGGTCGGCGGCATCTTTGTACCGGTCGATCGCGTCGCGCATCTCCCACAGATCGCGGTGGAGTTCGCGCTCTTTCTGGCGCTTGACCTCAAAGCGCGCCATGGGCAAAGCCGCCGAAGCGAGGATGGCGACGATGCTGACCGTGATGATGAGCTCGATGAGAGTGAGGCCGGATTCAGGGACTAGTTGCTCGGGACTCGGGACTCGGGAAGACTTCGCTCCACGAAAAAGAACGTCGATCGCGCCCAGCGTTTTGTGCCTAATTACTAGCACCTAGTCCCCAGTCCCTTCTCTACTTCACATGCACGACTGCTTGCGAGCCGGTGGCGGGCAGGCTGACGCCCATGCTGGTGCGCGCACTGAACTTCACGAGGGCAATGTTAGAGTCGCCCGGGGCGACCGCACGGAAGTGGAGAATGCACACCTGTCCCTGGGCGGAGGTAACGCCGTCCGCGCCGGGCGGGCGCGATGCTGTGATGGTGACGAGGCCGTTGCCTTCATCGCGATGGACGAGGGCGACAGGCTGGCCATCGCCGCCGAGCAGACCGCCGGTGTCGACGTTCACCAGTTGGAGAATTTTAGGATCGAACTGCATCTGCACCGGCACGGAGAAGACATCGTGCGCGTTGGTCAGCACCACCGAGACATTGAACTCCGAGCCAACCGCCTGATTGGAGTTCGGCGGCGTGACCACGAAGCCAACGGGTTGGGCTGGCGCAGCGACCGCGGGCTTTGCGGCGTTCGGCACGGGCGTTGCCGGACCCACCGAAGTCGGGTTCGGGGCGGCGCCTTGCGGCATGGGACCGACAGCGGCTGCAGGATTCTGCCCCGGCTCACGCGTAGCTTGCTGCGCGATCTGTCCGACCATGGCGTTCGCGCCCTGCGCGGCAGTGATCTTGGGCAGCGGAGCCTCTTCCGGATTGGCCGGGAAGAGCGCGTCAAAGGCGGGTGAGTCGGACTTGCGAATCTGGATGTCGGTGCTGGTGCCGGTATCGATGGCCCGGGTGTTCAGGCGCGTCAGCGGGCTTTCGCGCACGATATGCGGGACAAGAACAAAAACAATCTCGTCCTGCGCCGCCTCCTTGTTGACGGACCCGAAGATGTATTTGAGCAGCGGGATGCTGACGAGGCCAGGCGTGCCGCTGGTGGTGGTGTTGTCGGTCTTGCTCAGGAGGCCGGCGAAGAGGCAGGGCTCGCCGTCGCGAAGCTGGATGGTGCCCTTGGCTTCGCGCTGCCCGAAGATGGGCTCGGTAACGCCCTGAATGGTGACGGAACCAGCCTCGGTGGTGTCGGCGATGTCGAGCTTCAGAGAGACCTGGCGATCGATGTGAATCTGCGGCGTCATGTCGATGGTGACGCCGACATCCTGGTAGTTGAACTGCGTCTGCACGCCGATGCTGGCGACACCGGTCGCGACGCCTGCGTTATACGACCCGGTGGCGATGGGAACCCGCGTTCCGATCTTGAGCGTGGCATTCTGGCCGTCGGTCGCGCGGATGGTGGGGTTTTGCAGCACGCGTGTGTCCGCATCGGAGAGTAAAGCGTTCAGCTGGCCGCCGCCGATGGAGACGGCGAAGTTGGTGGCGTTAATATTGGCCAGCGTATTGAGCGTAAAGCTGGAGGCCAACGGCGTACCGGAAGTAGCGGAAGAGACTGTATTGGTGGCATTCGGCGTGGTCTGCGGGGTGATGGTAATGCTCTGCGGCAGCGTCATGCCGAGGTTGCGCACCTTGTCGCGGTTGACTTCAAGGATCGCGACGTCGACGGCCACTTCGGCCTTGGTGCGATCAAGGTCATTCAGCAGTTTCTCGACCAGCAGCAGGCGGCTTGGCGCGGCGCGTACGACGATGGCATCCTGCGATGGAATGACCATGGTCTTGTCGTTTTGGTCCAACACTTGGCGCAGCGCTGCATTGATCTCGTTGATGTCCGCCTGCTGCGTCGAGTTGGTGAGGTAGAAGGTCTGGACGGCCACATCGTCAAGATCGGAATG